>JAGRAG010000169.1 GCA_020435025.1 Bdellovibrionales bacterium
TATATATTTCGATTTCATTTCTTTTTCAATCTCATTTTTTATAATAAAAACTTTTCCTGAGACGAGTTCCCTCACGAACTCAAAGGAGAAACCGTGCATACTATTTTAAATTTAATAACTCTTTTCTGGGCCTTAGCGTCGATTCAGGTAGCCAACGCCGCTTGTATTCCTCATGGAGTCGCTGAGTCAATCGTTTCAGGAAGAACCTATATCCTAGAGAACAGTCCCAATCCGATTCACCCCGTACGCCTAATATTTGGCGATACTATTCAAAAGAGAGTCTTTTACGGAAGCCCATTAGATGGTCAACCATCTGGAGAATATCACTTCCGAGGAAACTGTCATGGCGAAATTATTATAACATTCACTTCCTACTTCGATCCCAATCATAGGGCTCAAGAGGTACTACATCTTCGACCAAAAGGCTCCGAGTACTTTTTCTTACAATCAGGATATGATCGATTAGAAACATATAAGATAGTAGTTGACTGAGTGCTTACAAACAACCTAGGCGAAAGATTCTTTTTCTACCCACAAGAAGAAAAAGAATCTTTGACCAATCACCTTTGGGGTCGACTCGGAGCGAGATTTTAATTGGTTCGCTATGTATTGATAAGTGATTTGAGAAATTGGTGCAAAGATCAATTTAGCGAACATCAAACAAATACTTTCTAAGTAGTTTCAAAAAAGTAATTTTAAAATCGCGATCGATCAATTCAAAAATTCTAACTATTTTAATAATTCTATTTCCCAATCAACAACAAATTTTAACCAAAAGTTCTCTCTTACAATTAAACAAACATAGAATTTCATCAAGTTGAACCACAAAATTAGAAATGATCTCCAAATTCACCCTCTAACAACATACTCTCCTCGATTTGAAGTAATCTTGAAGCAGAATCTTCATTAACATAAAGTAAGGTTGAATCGTTGATTTCGGATATAAAACTTTGAAAGGCACTCCTCTCACTTTCAAAATCATCCATCACATAATCATAGCCCGCCGTCTCAGCCTCAGAGTTCATTTGAAAATATATAGGGTTCAAAAAACTTCGAATGTCCTCCTTTTTCAGAAAATCCCTTTCAGTCTCAACAAATTTCAACATTGCAAAATGCATCTCGTCTTTTTTAGACTTCTTCTCCGTTTCGGAGGAAACGAATTTATGCTTGATCGATGAAGAGGAAAATTCTTTGCTTCTTGCATATCCAAGAATAAATAAAATAAGTCCTAAAATCAGAATCACATGGCGCTTCACTTAATCAATCCTAGTATATCTGCAACCCTTTGAGCATTTCCTAACGACAATCCAAATTCCTCTTGAAGATATTTTACAGGATATGCAGATCTAATGGCAGATATCACCGTCTGGACAGGCAATTGAGTCAGATCTTCAATCAGATCAGATTGGCATTTTGAGATTACATTTCTATCCACACCTTCGTTAAGAAAAGAATTTACAAGACAGTCTCTGCTATTACTTAAATGACGACCTCCTTCAACCTGTATTCTTGAGACTAATGAACATTTACTTTGCCAATCTATTTCACTATGCGAACGATGCACATTAAATAAAGCATAAAAGTTTCGATAGCACCCTTTTTGGGAAAATTCTCTGTCTTTGAAAAATGGTTCAATTGAAACATTGACGGCAAGATCTTCACAAACTGACTTTACAGCTCGTTCATTCAAAACTATATTATTAGACACAGAAAAGTCACTGAATGAGTCGTAGCACAATCTCTCTACTTTTTTAGTTAATCTTATCGGCGACTGAACAGAACTTTTTATGCCTGCTTTTAAGGCTTTCATAATATTTTTAGTAAAAGGGGCTCCCTGCAATCCACCAGCGACATAGTCCTTTATCCACTTTCCGGATTTAAATGACTGGGAAGTTATTTTTAGTTTTCCCTGTAATTGTCTATGAATGCCTTTTTCTACTTGAACTCGGATCATTTCCGGAAGACTTTTGCCTGTAAAAAATCCATAAATTGATGAAAACAGGTTTGTTAAAAACCCTTTTAATTTAACATTTGCCCTTCCCACAGCAAAACCAGATCTCGATAGCTCCTCAATTTTTGGTAAACTTAATTTCACTAACTCCGTTTTGGGTTTTAAATGATCAATGTTTGTCCCAGCCATTTCCGTTTTAAACAAGCCACATATTCTTACTTGCTCGTATTTAAATGATCCAGTTTTAATCTGTGCTGTTGCAGAGAACTTTCCTGTATAGCTCCACAAAAGAAACTTCTTTTTTTGATAACCACTAATAGAAACATTTTGATTTGGAATTCTGATCGACGCACCAGGCACATATAGGCACATTAAAGAAAAAAGGCTTTGACCCGCTGGAACATGTCTTACAAATACGCTTCTACCCAAAAATCGAGTGACACGAGCCGAACCGATCTTGTCAACATCAATGAGCGGCATTTCTACATCAGCTCCCGTTTGCTTTCTACTTAAAAGAACTTCAAAATTTAAATCCCTATCAAGATAGACCGCTCCATTAGATATATTTTGAATTTTTCCTTTATTTACCTTAAAGGTCATTAATCTTTTCTGATTATTTGATAAGACTGTTCCTAGAGGAATTTCACCACAATTATACTGGGAATTCACTTTGGTTCCGTAAGGCTTGTCGCAATCTACATCCTTGCCATAAAGAGGATTGAGAAAATCATAAAATCTTTCTTTGATGCTTTTGTTTATTTCCTTATAACTGATATTTTTATAATAGTAATCTGAAGCTTCCGCACCAGCCCTTTGAAGATAAGTCGTAGCCACTATTAGCACACAAATCCAAACCGATTGTCTCACCATATCACCCCCAATTTCCTTAGAATATTTGTATTCAAAGTGAAGGCCAGGTCATATTCGAACAAATGGTTGTTAAGAATAAATATTCCGTCAGATGGCTAAAAACTGGTCAACTTAAAAAATGGTGGTTGTATTCGCCAACTTCTCATGTCGACGCTCCCTACTAATGTTACTAAACTCCCCTCTTTAAATTAATACAATCTGGAGCACATCGAACAAATTCAGAAGCCATTTTTACACAAACGTAAAAAACATAATAAATTCAAATACATAGAGCTTCAACCGCCGCTAAGTCACGTGCCAGTCATAAGTCATTCATTAGCTT
>JAGRAG010000170.1 GCA_020435025.1 Bdellovibrionales bacterium
CGAACTCGCTTTTGAGGGGATATTCTAGATTTACAAATCTTTGTACAAAATTGATTCGCAATTTAAAGATGCCGTTTTAGGAAACTAAAAATAAAGAAGGAAAAGAAGTTGATTTATTGGAAAGCAAAGAGAAGGAGAAAAAGAAAAAAAATGTTTCCGCGGGACATGATAATAAACCCAAAGTTTATTTAAAGTGGGTAACCATTATAGTAACTTTAGGCTTCTCAATACAGGTTGAGCTTGCTCACCATTACCAGGGACGGTCCCCTATTTATTAGGTCTTGTAGAGTTTATTTTCACGTTCCCCACGGAAACTCTTTACTCACTATAGCAGATCTTAAAAGGCCCACCAATAGAGGGAAATAAGAATTTTTTTGTGTTCTTTTCACTCTCGTCTAGGCTATTGTTTCTAATCATCTTTTTGACTTTAGATCTAAGTCCTGTAACAAAATGGGTCAAAATTCCGATAAAAAGATATGAGTATAGAAACTTTAGATTCCTATTTTCCGATGTTAATTTTTACTTATGGCGCTATTATGACCTTGACTTTAAATTGGCCACAGCTCCTAAAAATCGCCGAAGAAAGATTCCCCGAAGACCTTCTCAAACAGATGCTCGGTCACCGCTACCTAGCCCTCTTCTCTCTCATTTTTGGTGGCTTGTGGACACTTCAAAACATCTGGCTCAGCTAATTAAAAAACTTTTCTCCCTGTGATTTTGAGTTTATTCAGAGATAGATCTTGTTGGCCCAACAGCCACCAAAAGGCTCAAACATGCGGTCGGCAGCGCCGCTCACTTACGTGAGCATCGCACCGATCCGAACTCGCTTTTGATGGCTGTTGAGCCAACAAGATCTATCTCTGAATAAACTCAAAATCACAGAGAGAAAAGTTTTTTTAAGGGGCTTTAAGGAAGGCATTGACGGTCATGGCTTTGCCGATTAGGTTGGCCGAATGAAACAGGTCGGTTTTGATTTTTCCGAAAAAGCCCAAGATGATCCCGTGGATTCCGAAGCTCCGAAAGTTTTTTCCGTTTCGGATCTCAATAGCGGTGTTCGCCGCATCTTAGAGGCCAACTATCCTCTGATTTGGGTTCAGGGGGAGATCTCCAATTTTACAGCTCACGGTTCCGGCCATTTTTATTTTTCTTTAAAAGATAAAAAATCACAAATCAGTGCCGTCATGTTTAAGGGTTATAATTCTCGATTAAAATTTAAACCGGAAACGGGTATGGAAGTTTTAGTGCGGGGCAAGATCACGGTCTATGAACCGAGAGGCAATTATCAGCTTTTTTGTGAACTTATGGAGCCCGTCGGCCTTGGAGCTATGCAAAAGCAGTTTGAGCAGTTAAAAGCCAAACTTAAAAAAGAGGGTCTCTTTGAAGCTAACCGAAAAAAAAGTTTGCCGCCATTTCCCAAGCACATTGCCGTGGTCACTTCTAAAACGGGAGCGGCTATTCGTGATATTCTGAATGTTTTAAAAAGAAGAAACAAAACGGCCCACATCACTGTGATTCCGGCTCTTGTCCAAGGAGCAGGAACGGCAGCTTCAGTGATTGAAGCCATTCATCTTGCCGAACGACTTTCTGACGTCGATGTAATGATCGTCGGTCGAGGGGGCGGTTCCATGGAAGATCTCTGGGGCTTTAATGATGAGGCTCTCGCCCGCACCATTGCCAATTGTCCGATTCCGATCGTTTCGGCAGTGGGTCATGAAATTGATTTTACGATTGCTGACTTTGTGGCAGACCTTCGGGCGCCCACACCCTCGGCGGCGGCAGAGCTTGTCGTAAAAAATGTGGATGACTTGGTGGAAAAGTCTCAATTGTTGCATCGCCGTTTGGTCCAGGCGATTTCGGTTTTGTGGAAGCAAAAACGGGAGAGGCTGAAATTTTTAACGGGTCGCTTGGTAGATCCTAAGCGACAGATCGAACAGAGAATGCAGCGATGTGATGAGTTAGTTGGAAGGTTACAGAAATCGATCTTTCGCTTGATGGAAAAGGAACGCCAAAATCTTCGCCAGTACAAATATCGAATGGGTGATCCAAGGCAAAGGGTGAAAATCCTAAGAGAGCAATGGCTACAGCTCCAAAGACGACTCTCAAAAGGAGTGTCGAGTCTTCTAGAGCGTCATCGGCGACAATGGCAACAGTCAGTGGCGTTACTCGACAGTCTCAGTCCATTAAAGGTTGTCGATCGAGGCTATGCAATTGTGAAACTTAAAAACAAAGTTGTGAAGTCGGTCAAAGATCTAAAATCCGGAGATCCTCTCGACATACAAGTGGCGCAGGGATTTATTCAAGCGCAAGTTGAGTCCATCAGAGAAACCGCAAAGGAGTCAAAATGAGTGTCAATTTCGAAAAGAAAATGGAGAAGCTAGAGGAAATCGTCACAGCCATGGAGGCGGGAGACCTTCAACTAGATGAAGCCCTAAAGATGTTTGAAGAGGGTGTGAAATTGTCTCGCGAGTGTAACGATCACTTAAATAAAGCAGAAGAAAAAGTGCGTCTGCTTCTGGGAGTTGATGAAAAGGGTCAACCTATTACCGAAGAGTTTGATTCCTGATGACCTCTTTGTCGGATCTGTTTTTTAATGAAATTCGTCTTTTTGAGGAATTTTTGTTAAATACTCTTAATGAACGTTCTGCAGAACACCCTGAGTGGCGCAAGCTTTATGAATCGATGCGCTACTCTTTAAAAAACGGTGGCAAAAGATTTCGTCCGGCCCTTTCTATGATCACAGCTCAAGTGTTAGGAAAAGATCCAAAAAGAATTTTACCCTTTGCCGTGGCTGTAGAGATGATTCATACC
This sequence comes from Bdellovibrionales bacterium, assembly GCA_020435025.1. Lineage (GTDB taxonomy): Bacteria > Bdellovibrionota > Bdellovibrionia > Bdellovibrionales > UBA1609 > JAGRAG01. Next base: position 2,809 of record JAGRAG010000170.1, read on the forward strand.
TACTCTTTGATTCACGATGATCTTCCGCTTTTAGATAATGATCGTGAGCGACGGGGACAACCAACAAATCACGTGGTTTTTGGCGAGCCGATGGCACTCTTAGCTGGTGATGCTTTGCAGAGTTGGGCTTTTGAGCTCATAGCGACATCTAACGACCATAGTCATCCCGTTGCGACGTTAAAAGCACTGGGAGTATTAGCGAAGGCTAGTGGTGTTGATGGCATGGTTGGTGGCCAAGTGATCGATATTGCCATTTTAAATGGCGCTGAAAGAACCATTGATGATCTTAAAAGAATGCACCAGATGAAAACTGGAGCTTTGATCACGGCCGCGGTTGAGGGGGCAGCGATCTTATGTGAAGCGGACTTTGAGGAGCAGCGTTTATTGCGAGAATACGCCCAGTGGACAGGCCTTGCTTTTCAGCTTTCTGATGACATCTTAGATTACGAGCCTCAATATCCTGAGCGCTCCGGTTATCCGAGTATTTTGGGGTTAGAGGCGACTCGAATAGCCCTTCGTGAGGCCGTACAAGCTGCGCGCGACTGTCTTTCGCGGCTTCAACGAGATACCAAAGTATTAGAACAAATTGTTGAATTTAATTTAAATCGTGAACGTTAAGTCATCATGGTAGAATTGCTTAGAAATTTTGGTCTGGATAGTATGTGTCGCGGAACCCTTTTGGTAGGTCAGTGTCTTGGAAGCTAGTTAATGTTACAGATCCTTAAAGCGGCACTAGAGGTGTGTTAATTCCGCCTTTTCCTTTTGAACCATTGGCTTTTTTAAGGATTCACTCTTCTTTACTTATCTTCAAAAAGAACACTGATTTTAAATAAAGTTTAAAAAGATGGGTTTCAACCGCCAGAACCATGAATCATATCATAGCGTTGAGTTTCCTCTTGCCGACGTTCCTTTTCTTTCCGAAGAGTACGAGGCAATACTTCACCGGGCTTCGGTTTATAAAATGCGTATTTCCAATAGTCGTTCTCCCAAAGATGAGTTAATGGTATGATTGGTTGATAGTTATAATTTAAATACATATTCGATGAATCAATGCCCACGACATTAACTGCAAATTCTCCTGAGCGTGGTCCGCTCGTTGGAAACCAAATTTCATCTCCCACGCAAACTTTTTCAAAAACTTTAAAGTTATTAAGCTCCTGTGCGCCATAAGAGTAAAACTCTCCATCTATCGCTATACAGCCCTCGGTACGATATTCGATATTCTTCTCAGTGGCAAAGGCGCTACCAGCCACTAATAAACCAATAAAAGGGGAAACTAGAGTTTGAACATTTAAAAATTTCATATGCTTTTCACGATCCATTTCTTAGGTCTTAAGTGCCTACTGTCTTCAAGAACGCCTTCTCCGGTTTTCGGAAAATTGCAAATTTAGTTCCAAAAGCTAAGTAACTGATTCTTTGTAGCCACAGTCGCCTTATCTATTAAAATGCGTATAGTTAAATATCACTTTCTGTAAATAATACTCAAATCACTGGGAACCTGAGTTAGGATCAAGTCCTAAAAGTGTCGAGTCTCGTTAATGCTAGGGAACCGAAATTTCTAAACAGCTTCATTCGGACATAGAGGACTTATCCCAAGTGTCTTTGGGACACTTGGGAGATAGGTGACAAGAATCTGACGTTTCGCTATTGGTCTCCTCTCATTATTCTTTGAAAATTGTCATAGGGGTGCGATCGAGGCTCTCCCGTCGTTGGCTGGGCCGGAGTGTAGGTTTTAGATTGATGTTGTGCGCACAAATTGGTTTTCGAACTTTTTGTCGTCGAGATCTTTAAGGTTCTCTGCAAAGATTCATCGGGTTCGGGAAAAATTCCATTCGCACGATTGTCAAAAGTCAGAAAGCGATAATCACTGGGAATCATTGTTTCAAACTGAGCAACATAGCCGGTGACTTTTGGATTGCGTTTTCCTTTGTCCCTGTTGTCGTGAGTTTTGTTGATATGAGTTGAAACCATACAAGTGTAGTCGGCACCACGTCCAAATTCTAAAATGGTGGGTTCACCGGCAATGACTTCAGGAATTTGATTTTTTGTTTTAGCACCTTTATAGGGAACCATCTGCGCGCACTGGTTGGTGCGTATTTGTCCATTGTAGAATTTGTTAGCTCTTTGATAAGCTTGGTCCACACATGACTTTAACTCATTTGAAAAGTTACGTGATTTGGAAACCATTTTATCTCGTCGTGATCCGCTTCCACAAAAAGCTCCCTCTAAAGAATTTAGAGACAATCCAAAGACTTTTTTGAAGTTGTCATTAAAACAAAAGCCAGAGCAATTGGCGCTTTCAAAATTTCCGTTTTGCCAGTCGTCAATCATTGAGCGCTTGGAGCCCAAGTCTTCTGCGGTCCAGTCATAGCGAAGATTGCTGCAAGTACCAAATTGTTGTACTAAGTTCAGACTGTCTTGAACGCTAAAACCCCCAGAAACATCACCACACTTGCGGCCAACGATGGAAAGTAAAGTCATCCATTTATCGGAAATCTTTTGATCGACAATTGTGTCAGAGTCATCTTGGACTTTTGATTGCTCGGCACAAGAGACGCAGTTCATAGCTTTACTTTTTGTAACCGCCCCCTCGTAGTCTGATTTAAAGCAGGCTAGTTTTTTCTCAATCGGTGCAAAGCCCGGAGTTCTTTCGACGACGGGTTCGGGTTGAGGCTCTGGCCGAGGAGCTGGTTCAGGCTCCGGCTGAGGTTCTGGTTGCGGCTGAGGCTGCGGAGCAGGTTCTTCGATCGGAGTGACGGGCTCTGGCTCCGGTTCAATCACTTTTCGAATAGGTTGTGGCTCGTCATCGCTTTGACCGGCATCTGGATCTTGAATGGGTCCGGGTTTGGGTTGCTTAAAATTTTCGTAGACAATTTTGTTGAAAGCGTCTTGAGTCGCTTTATGACGTTTTCGAATCAAATCACATTGAAGCGGTTGCAAGACGTCTCCCACGGTGGCACGTTGACCTGGGTTTTCTTTTTCGAATTTTGTCAGTAAAGCGAATCGACGCTGATCACGAGCCCGGTTGCCGGCACTTTTTACAGCACTGTATTTTCGAATGTCATCAAGGGCATCGTCACTCATAGGACGATTACAGTGGGCAATATATTCACCATAGACCGCTTCTAGACCATCCATCTGCTCTTCATAGTCTCTACGAAAATTCTCAATGGGAAAAGTCTTGCCATTTTTTTTGTAGTCGTCGGACAATTTCACTAAATAGGCCATAGCGACGGGGTCATAAGCATATTTTTTAAGTTCATTCACCCAGTAGGGATCGAGTTGCCCCTTGTCCTGAGGCCAAGGTTTTTTTCCCTCAGCATAGGCGCGAAACTCTTTTAAAAATTTGTCTTTTTCTGGGCTGTTTTTGGACATTAGGTCTTGTCCTTTTTTGTAACATGCCTCTGTGGAGTCTAACTTTTGCCAGACAGGGACACAGCTCTCCGCACCGCTGAGTCCGGAAAAGACAAAGCCACATTGAATGCCTTTTTCACCCTTTGTTGTTTGGCATCGGTTGGGAAGTGAGCAACCAAAAGAGTTTCGATTACTAACATAGGTGTTCAAATTTCCGGCATAGACGCAGAGATCTCCTGCCGAGGCTCCTCGATTATGAGTACCAGTTGGTCTCGCCTCGGATCTTTTTGGAATAGGTGGAGTATCTAAATAGCGATTTCCTGGAGTCACCCGTCTCTGTTGGGCTGGTGCTTGCGACGGAGACGAAGGCGCGAGAGAGGGACCTGGTTTTAAGATAACTTGGTCCGTCTGTCCCGCTGTCGGTGCAGGAGCTGGAACTCTTGCTTGAGGGGTGGCATCGGGTGTTGAACGCCACAACTGTTGAAGTCTATTCATTTCTGTGACTTGTTCTGTTGCATAGCTTTCAATATAGTCTCGAGGAGGGTTTCTTAAAATTTGTCGATACTCTTCTGGTAATCTTTCACCTGGCTTCAAACGAGTGGCGCTGATTTTGGCTTCAAGCCAGAGACTGTAGGGAGATTTCTCACCAGCAAAGCGAGCATTTTTGGCTTCTGCCGAATCCCCTAAAAGAAACGCCCACAAGCTGTCTTTGTCTCTTTGCCTTTGTCCGGTCAAATATTTTTTGCCATAGACTTTTTGAAACTTTTCAACATCTACCCAGGCATTTTGCATCTCTTTGATATACCGAACGCGACTCCAAAAACTAAGTTGAACCATCTGATCAAAGGAAAGCACCCTAAGCTTTGAAGGAGCCCGTCGCTGAGTATTAGGAATAGGTTTCGATTTGGCATAAGCCACTGGACTGACTAGTAAAAACGAAGTAAAAATCAATAAAATGCGTTTCAAAGGATGCATTGTCGTCCCCTCACAAGAGTCTTCAAATTCATGGTCTCTTATCGGGACAAAGGCCGGGCATATTTAGCAGGTTAGCGAAATCCCACCATTGGTCGAGGTTAATCGGTATCTGCTGTTTTCGTGAAGGGAGTTAAGTGTTGAAAAGGGCTGACGTTTTATTGGTAGAGCGAAACCTAGCCCCCTCTCGAACCAAGGCTCAAGAGTTGATCGCTACCGGCCAGGTCGAATATTTTGGTAGAGGTCATTGGAGATTGGTGTCCGGGGCAAGTTTGAAGTTGGGTTTAGGAACAGAACTAAGATTGATCGATGCCACGCTCTTAAAATACGTATCTCGATCCGGATTAAAACTCGAAAAGGCCTTAGAACATTTAAATCTCTCCGTGGCAGGTTTGACAGCTCTTGATATGGGGCAATCAACGGGTGGGTTTACCGACTGCCTCCTTCAGCACGGAGTCGAGCGAGTGTTAGGAATCGATGTCGGCCATGGACAGGTGGCAGAGCGGTTACTGAAAGAGCCACGGGTGACCGTGCTTGAAGGAGTTCATGGGCGGGATCTTCCTTGTAACGATCATTTTTTGGAATTGCATTGGCCTAAATTTGATTTGGTGGTGATGGATGTCTCTTTTATTTCAATGACAGATTTACTACCAGCAATCGCCCAGGTGATTCGACCCAGCGGAAAATTACTTTCTTTGGTCAAACCACAATTTGAGTTAGATGCGAAGAGTTTGAATAAAAAAGGGGTGGTCAAAGACCCATCTCACTACTTCCTTGTAAAAGATAAAATTCTGGGAATGTGTGGGCAAATGGGCTTTGTTGTGCAAGACTATTTTGATAGTGAATTGCCGGGTCGAGATGGCAATCGTGAGTTTTTTGTTTATGGAGAGTATCAAAGTGAAAGTGAGTAAGGCGGCCCGTATAGGCTTAATGGTATCTGTGCTGTTTGTTGTCGGCTGTAGTGGTCTTAAGACAAGAAGAGACTTAAGAAAACAGGTCTCAAAAACTGAGGAGGGTACTCAGACAACTTTGGATTCTCCGGAAGAAAAAGAGCCTTTATCTCAAAATCAGAGAGGCTTTCAGGAAGAACCGCTTCCGCCAACACCTCCGCCAATGAATAAGTTTATCAAGCTTCCCAAGGTGGGCCTGTTACTTGGTCCGGGAGGTGCAAAAGCCCTAGCGCACTCCGGTGTGATCAAATCGTTATTACAGCAACGAATTCCCATTAATTATGTTGTTGGCTTAGAGTGGGGGGCTGTCGTTGGCGGCCTTTATGCACACGAAGGAAAGATTCATGATGTCGAGTGGAAACTTTATAAGTTAAAAGCTGAGGACATTGTCAATCGCTCTTTATTTTCTTCGAAAGTTTCGGCTAATTCTGTAGATCAACTGAGTGGATTTATGGAAGAGAGCTTTGAGCGAAATCAATTAAACCAAAGTGCCATTCGCTTTTCTTGTCCCACGCTTCATTTAAAAACGGCTCAGATGTCTTGGATCAGCGGCGGAACCTATCGTGAAGCCATGAATCGCTGTCTTCCTTACCCTCCGCTATTTAAAAGTTATAGATCGTATTTGGCTGCGGCTTTTAGCTATCAAGAAGCCGTTCAATTTCTTCGCCAAAAAGGAGTCGAACTCATAGTTGTTGTCGACGTTCTCAGCGAGCAAAGCCAGTTTTCCAACTCTTTTCCTGAGGGTGAAGAGGCCGCACAGTTGTTAAGTATTGAATTACAACGCCACTGGCGGGGTCAAGAAAACGGGACATTTAAAGAAAGCGGTATCGCCATAGAATGGATTCAAATAGATACTAGTAAATATTCTTTTGGTGATTTTGAAAAAAAACGGTCGATTATGGCTATGGGTGAGAGAGCGGGACTCCGAAGAGGAAAAATGATTGCAGAAAAGTATGGCTTTTGAGATATCTGGTTCGATCGCATTTGTGAGGTGAGTGGCATGAGAAATAGCGTATTTAACATGAATGTCTTTAAAGAGCGTCGCGAGCTCTTAAAACAAAAAATGAAACCTCAAACAGGTCTAATTGTTGCGGCTCATCCGGAGTATGTGAGAAACAATGATGTGGAGCACGCCTATCGGCCTGACTCGAATATGGTTTATCTTTGTGGATTTGAGGAGCCAGAGTCGGTTTTTCTTTTCCGTCCAGGACATGACCAGGAAACTATTTTATTTGTTCGTGAAAAGGATCCGTTTAGAGAAACGTGGGATGGATTCCGTTACGGTGTAGATGGGGCCAAAGAAGAGTTTAAAGTCGATGCGACCTATTCTATTGAAGACTTTCATAGAGTTTGTCCGGGTCTTTTGAGTGATTTAGAGGGTGTGTACATTAATCTGTTTAGCAATCACTGGTTTGATTCTATTTTTGAACAGGTTTATATGGCTGTCGATGGGCTGCGTGGGCGAACGAATAAAGGCAAGCTGGAAATCAAAGATTCGCGAACGATTATTGGGGAAATGCGGCTTTTTAAATCTCAAGAAGAGATTTCATGGATGCGCCATGCTTGCGAAATATCCTCAGAAGCGCACATAGAGTTGATGAAAGCCTGTAAGCCAGGGATGAATGAGCGTTCGTTACACGGTCTGTTTTTGTATCAAATTATGGCACGAGGCTCGGCGCGAGAAGGCTATGGGTCCATTGTTGCCGGTGGTGATGGAGCGACAACGTTGCACTATGTATTTAACGACCAACCTCTCAAAGAAGGGGAGATGGTTCTTATTGATGCCGGGGCTGAGTATCGCTATATGTCTTCAGATATCACCCGGACCTTTCCTGTGAGCGGAAAATTTTCAGAAGCTCAAAAGCGGGTTTACCAAGCCGTTTTGGACCTTCAAAAAGAGCTTATCGAAATGGTGGCTCCAGGAATGGACCGTTCCAAATTACAAAACCGTTGTGTGGAAGGATTGGTCGACATCATGATTGCCGAAAAACTTTTAAAGGGTTCTGCGAGTGAAATCATCGAAAGTCGCAGCTATGCACAGTTTTATCCACATGGAGTCGGTCATTGGTTGGGAATGGACGTTCATGATGCTGGTGCCATTGAAGTTAATGGTGAGCCCCGTCCCTTTGAGCCGGGAATCATTTTAACCATTGAACCCGGCTTGTATGTTTCCCGCAAATCGGAAGGAGTTCCAGAAGAACTTAAAGGTTTGGGAATTCGGATTGAGGACAATATTTTAGTCACCTCGACGGGTCATGAAAACATGACAGTAGTGGCTCCAAAAGAAGTCGAAGAGTTGGAAAACTTAGTTGGAGTGAACTATAAAGATTAAAAGCGTTTGGTTGATGGAACATTGTCCAGCATGGCCAACATTCAAAAAGAAGAATTGTGAAGCTGGCTTTCGGCCAGCTTCAGTTAAAATCCGATAGACCTTTGAATTTCTAAACTCACTTCTGAGTCACAAAGTGAGCCCACAATTCCCGATTGGACTCGAACAATTCCACTTTTATGCTCCACAGTCACATCACCATGTGATTGAGTAACATCGGAACTGAGGTTGACTGAGCAATCGGTTTTTCCAGAAGCCCCGACAATAGAAATTGAGCCAGAAATAGAACTGATTCCTCTTCCGATAAAGGCGAGATCAGAACCGCTGACGGTAAAAGCTGATGTCGCTTGTGCATTTGTAGCTGTAAGTGTACCGCTAATCACATATTCGTTAAAATTAGAGTCAGCAACGCGACAGTCGTTAAATTGCACACTGGCGTTGGTAATTTCCGTGTCTAGTTCCGGTGTGGTGTCTTCAGAGAAAATAGACTTGGTATCTGTGGTTGCAACCTTTAAAGTGGGTTTTGTTTTAGCAACAAAATTTCCCCCAAGGGCACAATCTCTCGTGGCGGTAATGTTGTTATCGGGGATTCGGTTGTTGGTTGCCGCTCCTCCCCAGCCACCACCGCTGCCAGAAGATGCGGCTGTATTCAGATTTGAGCTGACATCACCCCAACCACTACCACTGCCAGACATGCCCAGTTTCGCGACCGTTGATGCCATAAGTCCATCTACTTGAGAGATCTGCAGCTCAGCAATCACCTCGCTGACTGCGGTTAGCTCTAACTCATGAGAGCCGGCCTTTCCATTAATGTTTGGCAACTGGCTTTGAAGTGAATTGAGCTCGACCTGCGCTCCTTCAAAATTCGAACACCCCACAGATAATGTTAAGATGGGAATTAGACTCCCTAAAAATAAATTCTTTTTACTCATTGAAACTCCTTTTCTTACCCCAACTTTAAATTATAAATTTACTCTTCATGCCCTCTTGAACTGTTAAATGCCTTTAAATAATTAATCAGCGTGAGGACTTCTTCTTCACTTAGGTCTAAATAGTGTTTTGGTGGCATCAACCACAAGTCACTTTTCACCATCCTTAATCTATAAATGGCATTGTTGATTTGGTCTTTGGTGTTTTTTGCTAAGTTTTGTGCGTTGAAGTTTGCACGAGAAATGGTTTGATCAAGGTGATTGTTGTGACAAGCAAGGCAGGCTCGTTTTAAAAGAGCCGGCCCGGTCAGTCCCGTCGGCGCCATAAGACCACGTTCTCTTAGTGCCTGTTCGCTAGATAGATTGACTTCGTTAAGAGGTGGAAGCTGATCGATTGCGATTTGACCTTTATTGAACTGGATGAGTTTTTGAGAAAAGTGATCTATTTTTAACGGATCAGATTGTTTACAGTCTCTATAAGGAAATCCAGTCCCTCCAAAAACATCTAGAGCCAGCAGGGCATTGCGCCGATTGTACTCTGCGGTCCAGGTGTCACTATGGCTTTGGTTAATATTAGTTTGTGGTTGGCCAGCTGTCGTATTGACTTCTATTTCAATTTGTAAAGAGTCAAAGTAATTATTGCCATTTGAGCGACCGGAAAACCCATTGGCGGCAATAAATGAATCTAAGGTAAATGCCTCTAATGTTGAAAATTTGCTAAGTGCTGTTCCGGCATAGAAGCTTTCTCCTATATGGGCTTTGTTAAAGTCTTCTAAAAGACTTTGACCGCAGTCGGTCCCTTTATCAAACCAATGAGTCCAAGGAAATTCCATTTCGGCCATAATGAGTCTTTTAGGAGCATTAAGTCCCCCTGGTTGGTGGCAAGTTGTGCAATCCAAAGCCGTATTTCTTAATATTTTGTCTTCGTATAAAGAAAAGCGCGCCCAATTTGATTCAGCCGCTTCTGTAAAAAAAACGCCCTTGGGACAACCGCTTTCGGATTGCTCACAAGCTAACTCAAAATCACCTAAATAAAAATGAAGTTTTTTGGTGAGAGGATCTTTTGCGACAATTTCTACAAGGGTCGTCTCATCTCTTTGAAATCCAACGGCGACCAAATCACTATCAGCCGATCGAGACGAAAACCGAATGCAGCGAGGATTTAAGACAGAAGTCCCATTTCTGACGAGCGAGACGGAGTTTGTCGTACAAGATGTGTTGGACTCGTCGGTAACTCCAAGTGCTGCGAAAAGTTGCCTTAAACTGGTGATGTTAGGGGGACTACTGTTACAAAATGTGGTCCACAAGCGACTATTATTTTTTACTTTGCAGACCTCAACGAGGGACTGAGTGCCTCTTGGTAACACAGTAAGAGCATCAATTAATTCGGTGCCGCTAGAATAAATATGAATTTGTGAAGTCGGAGCTTTACTTGTGGAGCCTGAGGCTTGCTCGATATTTCCTTCCGAGCATCCTAAAGAAAAAAGGAGCAAGCACAAGAAAATCACTTTTACATTCAAATTGAAACTCAAACTT
>JAGRAG010000171.1 GCA_020435025.1 Bdellovibrionales bacterium
TGAGCGGCGCTGCCGATCGCCTTGTCTGAGCCTTTTGAAGGGATATTTAGAGCTTATAAATTGTATTGGAGAATTTATCCGCAATAAAAAGCTGCGGTTTGAAAGAGATGAGTTTGAATTCTTTTATTTGTGGTCAGTGATGCGTTGGTTTAGGTAGGCTAGAACTGCCGATCCAACTAAAAAAGTTAAAGAAATAGAGATTACTGAGGTTTCAAAGCCCACATGATCGGCGAACCAGCCGATGGGAAAAGAAAGCATGGGTCCTATAGCTAACCAACCCAGGCCGATGACGGAACCAATTCGACCCCGAAAAGTTTCCATCACTTTAATTTGTAGCGACATATTGACGGTTGCAAAAATAAGAAAGGTAAAGATTCCGGAAATAAACATGATCGGGTAGAGAAATTGGATGTTTTCGATTTTTATCAGTAGGAGGTGCAGTCCAAAAAGCAGTGGGATGACTGCTTTTAGGACATTCATCGGATTTCGAGGTTTAGCAACCGTTAATATAACGGCTCCAACAAGGGCACCGAAGGCAGAGGCCGAGAAAACATAACCAAATATTTCGGCAGAGAGTTCGAATTTGATCTTAAAAAAGGCTCGAAAAATAGCGGAACTCAGAGGGTAGAGTAAGCTGACAGATAGAAAAAACTGCAAGACTCGATAGAGAATGTCTTTGTTTTTTAATATGTATTGAGACCCTGAAAGAAGGCTGTTCCAGCTTAACAGAGAATCCTGTTTCTTTTCGTCTTTACTGTCCAAGTTCAAATGCATGTTGATAAATGACAGGGCAATGGCAAGGATAAAAAAACTGATCGCATCCAAGAAAAAAACGACGGAAGGTCCATGCCAGGCTAACAAAAGGCCGGCCACCAATGGGCCAAGGGCACGACTCATATGAAAATTCGTCGCATTCAGGGCTATCACCTGCTGAAGTTCCTCCTTGGGGAGCAGGCGGGAGGCCACAGTCTGAAGAGCAGGAAAATCAAAAGCGCCAACAAGACCCTCAAAAAAAGCAAAAAAGAGAAGTTGGAGGTAGGTGATGTGTGAAAATTCAGTCAGGTAAGCTAGGAGGAGAGCCGAGAGCCCCAGTAAAGTTTTAGTCACAATGAGTGTTCGTTTGGGATTGGAGCGGTCTACTAGCGTACCGCCAGGAATTAGAAAGATCATGGCGGGAATTGCCGTTGTTAGTAAAACTCCGCCGAGAGCCACGGACTTTTCGGCTAAACTTAAAATGAGCCAGGCCCGTGCTAAATCGTGGGACCATGTGCCGACAAGAGAGATCAGTTGCACGAAATAATACTTTCGATAATGGGGGTACTTCAGGGGGCTAAATCGTGACTGCAAAAATGAGGGCATTGATCTGTTGTAGCATACTTGAATGGGGCTACCTATACTTTTCCTGTAGAGATTACCTTGATTTCATCCAAGATTCTCGTTAGTTTTTTGGTTTGCATTTAGGGAGATATAGACGAAATGACGCCAAGAGTAAGGGAGATTTTGAGTTGGTACCGAGCGGAAAATGGAGGCGTTTTAGCTAATTTAGCAAGAATCCTTAATCACGGAAAGCTGGCCGGAACGGGTAAGCTGCTTTTTCACAGTGTGCCGGAAGGTCAATCCTTTCATCCCATCCAGGCTTTCGCATGTAATCCTGATAGCTATGAACCGGCCTATCACTTTAACTGTGCCGTAGAGGCCGGAGCCAACGCTCTGATTGCTCCACTCGGGTTTATAGAATCGACTGTTGCAGAATACACCGGTGAGATTCCTTTGGTGGTGAGTGTTTTTTGTCGTAGAGATCAGAGACACGCAAATAAAGAAAAATATATGCAGAGGGTTTTACAGTGTGGTGCTGTGGGTATCCAAATTCTTCTTGAAGAGGAAAACCCTTCTGAGTTTCTCAATGAGCTTTCTGAGTGGTCAACAGTAGCGGCGCAGTGGGGTTTGGTTGTAATGCTAAATATTAAAGGGACGTCCTCTTTAGAAAAAATGGCCAAATGGGTGAATGAGGTTTCCAGTTATGGGGTGGCTCATATTGTGATCGTTTCTGCTCCGGACTCGTCGGATCAAGAAAGAACTTATAATTCTGATTATGAGCGATATCATGTGAAGTCCGATGTTCTAGTAGAGCAAGTTCGGCATTTGACGGACTGTCATTTAATGGGCCGACGCCTACTTATGATCAATGAGAGACTATGGAAAAGTGAAGACGAGGGGTTTTCTGAAGTTCGAAGATGGGCTGAAGGTGGAGCTTTTGGCGCCGTTTTGGCAGAAAATATTAGTAGAAGACCCGATAGAGAAGCGATTGATTTCTCCATTCGGGTTATGAATTTTTTTGTAGGTAATGAGTTATAGTTAAAGGGTAGAGTTAGGAGAAATGATTGTGAGTGAAGACATGAGAGAGTCAGAAAAAAATTCTTCGGTTTCCCATGCTGTGCGGGAGAACCCGCTTAGGCAGGAAAAAAAACGAAAGCTAGGGGAGTTAAGAGCGCAAGGAATTGATCCCTATCCTCATAATTATTTTCGAACCCATCATGCGTTGGAACTCTCTGAAAAGTACAGCGATATTGCCCAAGGTGAAAAGCTGGTGGATACTGTAGTCTCTTTAGCGGGACGTATGATGACGAAAAGAGATATGGGTAAGGCCTCCTTTTTTAATATTCAGGATCAAAGCGGCAATATGCAATGCTACGTGAAGATTGCAGAGTTAAGTGAAGTAGATGCTAAAGCTTTTAAGTTAATTGACATCGGAGATATTGTTGGGGTTAAGGGTTACGTTTTTAAAACGCAAAAAGGTCAATTGAGTATTCATATTCAAGAGTTTTCGATCCTATGCAAAACTCTAGAACCGCTTCCTGAAAAGTATCATGGTTTAACGGATGTTGAGTCCAAATACCGCCATCGCCATCTAGATCTTATTATGAACAGAGACGTCCGTCAGGTCTTCGAAAAGCGCTCGTTGATCATTCGAGAAATCCGACGATTTTTAGACGAAAGAGGGTTTCTCGAAGTTGAGACTCCTGTGCTTCAACCATTATACGGAGGAGCGGCAGCTTATCCTTTTTCAACACATCATCGAGCTTTAGATATGAAGCTATTTATGAAAATTAGCCCAGAGCTTTACTTAAAGAGATTGATCGTTGGTGGTTTTGAAAAAGTTTATGAAATCGGAAAAAACTTTAGAAATGAAGGCATTGATCGTTCGCATAATCCCGAGTTCACGATGCTAGAGTACTACGAAGCCTATACAGATTATGAATATCAGATGAAACAATTTGAGGAGATCATTTCAACGGTTGCAGAGAAAGTAACAGGTTCAATGAAAGTGACTTATCAAGGAAAAGAGATAGATTTTAAACCTCCATGGAGACGAATGACCGTTCACGAAGGCGTTTGTGAATATGCGGGTTTTGATCCGGATGATCTTTCTGACGAAGAGCTATTTGTAAAGATTAAATCTTTAGGGTCGACTTTGGAAAAAGCTCCTTCCCGTGGTGAAATGATTATGGAAGCTTTTGATCTAAAAGTGGAAGAGAATTTATGGCAACCCACTTTTGTAATGGATCATCCTGTCGAAATTTCGCCACTCACAAAAGCTCATCGTAGTAAGCCGGGGCTTGTTGAACGATTTGAGCCCGTCTGTGCGGGAATGGAAATTGGAAATGCATATACTGAGTTAAATGATCCAGAAGATCAGTTCGCTCGTCTAGAAGAGCAAGAAGCGAAAAGATTGGTCGATGAAGAAGCGCAACCTATGGATCATGATTTTGTTCATGCGATCGATACGGGTATGCCCCCGACGGGTGGCGTTGGTATCGGTGTGGAAAGAATTGTGATGCTTTTGACGGATCAGCCGAGTATTCGTGACATTCTCTTTTTCCCTACAATGAAACACAAGTCGTAATCTATAGAGGGGGGCGTGCTGATGTTTAAAATCAAATGGATCTTTGTCGCATCCATTTTTCTATTTGGATGCAGTACTCCTCCAACAAAAGTTTATCAAAATAACATGGATGTGCTGACTGGCACGTTAGAAAAAGGTGCGAAAGATCCATTGGTGATTGATGAGAATACACTTGTTATTGATACTCGTTCAGAATTTGAATATGGTATAGCTCACATTCCTAAATCTGTTCGAATTTCGCCTAGTGAACTTTATGACTCGCGATCAAAACTGAGGGGACAGCTTCGACCAGATCTATTTCGTTGGGCGAGGCGATTGGCCCGATTAGGTATAGGCCCAGATGGAAAAGTGATCGTTGTTGGTGACGTCCAGTCGTTTTCAGCTGGCCAAGTGGCTTGGGGGCTTTACTATTTAGGCGTCGATGATGTTCAATTTGCCTCAATAGGATACTTCAATCAAGCTATGTCGAATCTCAAGTCAAAGCCATATGACCCAGAAAAATTGTGGAAGCCTAAATTAAGGAGATCACTTTTAGTTTCTGCCGAAGAGGTGTCAGATTATATTCATCGAGGGCTTTCCGCTAAAAACAGAGATGGACAACGAGTGATCATGTTAGATGTGCGGTTAAAAGATGAGTTTCTGAGGCTTAGAAAGATAAAAAAGGGCTTTAGAAAGGTCAACATTGATGCTTATCACGTTCCTTATAAAGAGTTTTTTACGAAGCTGGGTCGGCCGAACACCGATATTGCCAGAAAGTTGTTAGCTATTGGCGTTCAAAAAGAGGACCGTCTTATTATTATCAGTAATAAAGGACAGAGATCTGCGGGCGTGACTATGGCGTTACTTTCTTTAGGGTTTAGTAATGCCGGAAACTTTTCTCTCGGCTATCAAAAACTATTTGAAAACGAAGCAATGTAAAACGTATTAATTATTTTTTAAGGTAGAACTATGATCGATCTAAGAAGTGATACCGTGACTCGTCCAACTCCTGAAATGTACGATGCAATGATGAGAGCTCCCATTGGGGATGATGTTCTAGGAGATGACCCAACTGTCAGAATGCTGGAAGATCAGATGGCTATGATGTTTGGTTTCGATTTCGCGCTCTTTTGTCCTTCAGGAACCATGACCAATCAAATCGCACTGGCATTGCAGTCAGGTTCTTTGGAAGAAATCATTTGTCATCGAGATTCACATATTCATCAATATGAGGTTGGGGGAGCTGCCTACCACTCTCGAAGCTCCATTTGTGCTTTAGATGGGGATCGAGGAAAATTGACTGCCGATCAAATTGAATCTGCGATCAATCCTGACGACGTTCACAAACCCAAAACAGTTTTAGTGGCCTTGGAAAATTCCACGAATAAAGGGGGAGGAGATATTTATCAGTTCGAGGAGATCTTAAAGATTAAGCAGGTCTGTGATAATCACCGTCTGAAATTGCATCTTGATGGTGCGCGCCTATTTAATGCCTTAGCGGGCCGTCATGAGTCTCTAAAAGATTTTGGACAGGTGTTCGATTCGATTTCCATTTGTTTATCAAAGGGCTTAGGAGCTCCTGTTGGGAGTGTGCTCTTAACAACTAGAGATCATATTTTAAAGGCAAAACGATATCGTAAAGTTTTCGGTGGAGGAATGCGGCAGGCAGGAATTTTAGCAGCCGCTGGTCTCTATGCTTTAGAAAATCATGTCCAACGATTACAGGAGGATTATGTTTTTGCAAAATCACTTGAGGAACTACTTTCTCAGCAGGCTTATGTTGAAGCGATCCTACCTGTTAAAACCAATATAGTTATTTTTGATTTGGTCAGATCTGTGGAGCCTCAGAGATTGGTCGATCATCTGAAAGCGCGAGATATATTGTGCTTAGCCATTGGTCCGCATTCCATTCGCTTCGTGACCCATTTAGATGTTACAATAGACAACTTAGGACAGATTGAATCGGCTCTAAGAGAATTTCGAGTTTAAGATTTTCCATGAGATAGGTGAGTTGTGTTTCACAAGATTATAGTTTTACTAGTACCGGTCTTGCTGGCGATGTCGAGTCGAAACCCGGAAACTGAAAATCACGAAACCGTCAATTATGGAAATTACGTAAGTTATTATCTATCATATGGAATGAATAAATTAGTGAATTTAAATGATTTTTCATTGCTGTTTCGTTCGACGCTAGAGGAAAGAAGGCAGTACCGTCAGGATCTGGAAAAGACGCTTCAAGCAAAGGATTCTATTCCTAAATTTTTCTTTCATAGAAGCAGCATAGATTTTGTTTTAAAAAATGGAAGAAAAACCAGTTTTGATTTTTCTAGTATGGATCAAGGACTTTTGAAGGTTGACTCTCAATTGGTTCGCTTTCACAAGCTGATCACGTATCAGCAGGCTAAAAAACAGATAGAAAACGAGTGGCATCGATTTGGTGAGCTTAGCACAGCTGAGGTGTTTTTTTATGCCTATCTATGGACCGGTCTTTCTGAGCTATACTCCAATAGAATTAGATTAAAAACGTCAGAGGACTGGATAATAGGGATGTATGCCATGGACAAACATATAGCCTCTGGTCGGTTTCGTTTGCACCCTGGCTCTAAAATGGTGCTCGCGCACCCGGTGATTCGATGTCAAGATCGAAAGGTAAGAGCTATACATAAAAGACTATTCTTTTTTCAAGAGGACCGCTACGAAACGACCGTCGAACTAGATATGCCAGCCAATGAGCAATGGACCTATTCTATATCTAGAAGAGACTGCAAAGTTCCTATTAGTAAAAAAGGTATTGTTGAACGAAGTGATAAAAATTGTCCGAAAAAGGGTCGTCTCATGTTCGAAAATAGACCTTTTTACAATTTAATCGAATTTGCACAGCTTTGTTGCGCACGAAAAAACTGTGAAAAAGAATTGGAAAAAAAGCATGAAGAATCCAAAGTAGAGCTCTACCGAGTGTATAAAGAGGTGTCCATGCTAAGAGATATATCTGAGTCCAAGTAGAGTTAAACAGTGAACACGGCTTAACGGCACCCGCAATTAAAGGGTGCCGTTTATTCACGGTTTCGTGGGAATCCTAAACGTTAAACCTGAAAAGCATCACATCTCCATCTTTAACGACGTATTCTTTTCCCTCAGAACGATACTTTCCCGCCTCTTTTACTGCAGACTCCGACTTTAAGTTAAACAGGTCTTCACAGTGATAGGTCTCTGCACGGATAAACCCTCTTTCAAAATCAGAGTGAATCACGCCTGCTGCTTGTGGGGCTTTGGTTCCTTTTCGTATGGTCCAAGCACGAACTTCTTTTTCACCAGCGGTGAAGTATGTGATAAGTCCTAATAGGGAATAGGATTTGTGAATCAAACGTGTGAGGCCCGATTCCGAGAGCCCCATGCTTTCTAAAAATTCAATCTTTTCTTCGATAGAATCCAGTAAGGCTATTTCTGCTTCTAGAGCAGAGCAAATACTTAAACATTGGTTATTTTCCGACTCGGCTAATTTTTCTACCTTTTTAACGTATTCACTTTTTTCACCCGTAAACTCACTTTCACTTACATTACACAAATAAAGAACAGGCTTGCTCGTTAATAGGTGCATCTGTTTGTAAATAGGAGCTTCATTTTCATCTATTTCTACGGATCGAGCCGGTTTGCCATCCCCAAGAGTAGCCACTAACTTTTGTGTCAGTGAAAGCTCGGCTAAAACACTGACATCTTTGCTTCCTTTAGCAGACTTGCTGACCTTTGTAAGACGCTTTTCCAGGGACTCTAAATCGGACAAAAGTAACTCTGTATTAATTGTTTCGATATCACGAATGGGATCAATATTTCCGTCGACATGAATGACATTTTCGTCTTCAAAACAGCGGACGACATGGATGATAGCATCTGTTTCTCGTATATTGGCTAGAAACTGATTGCCAAGGCCTTCTCCTTTACTTGCACCAGCAACAAGTCCGGCGATGTCGACAAATTCCATTGTGGTAGGCACGACATTTTGTGGCTTAACAAACTCAGATATTTTTTTCTGACGTTCATCGGGCACGGTCACAACACCAACATTGGGATCAATAGTGCAGAAAGGATAATTGGCGGCCTCAGCTTTGGCAGCCGTTAAAGCATTAAATAAGGTACTTTTTCCGACATTTGGAAGACCTACGATACCACATTGGAGTGCCATTATTTTTCCTTTCCAGATTGATTGTATTGGCTAGCGGCTTTTTCAAAGCCATCTTTGATATATGTTTCTATGCTATCACAAACAGTATTGAGCCATTCGGGCATATACTCTAGTTCCGATTTTGAGAAATTACCAAGAACATAATCGGCGACATTCATTCTAGGGTTCGAAGGTCGATCGACCCCTAAGCGAAGGCGATGGTACTCTTTGCTATCAAGATGTTTGTGGATGTCTCGAATGCCATTGTGACCACCGTGCCCTCGATTTTTTTGGTATTTGATATCACCAAAACTTAAATCCACTTCATCATGAATAATCAGAATATCCTCTATGGGGACCTTGTAAAAATCCATAAGAGCTCGAACTGCAGTTCCAGATAGATTCATATAGGTTTGCGGTTTAACAAGAAGAAGCGGTTCATTGCCTATGCGGAGTTTGCAAACTTGCGATTTCTTTTCATTCGAAAAGGAAGAGGAGTAGCGTTGAGCTAGAGCATCAACAGCCATAAAGCCAATATTGTGTCTTGTTAAAAGATATTCTGAACCGGGGTTGCCAAGACCTACAATGAGCTTCATCTATTTCACCGACAAGTTTACGCACTTCGTATCTTGCTGACAGGAGATTCTTCTGCGACAGATGCCAAATTATGTTGCCCGCCGCATCAGTGCCGCGGGCAGAATTTCAAAGAATAAGCTCAATTAGGATTCTGCTTTGACATCAGTCGCTGCAGCGTCAGCATCTTCTTCAGCTTTTTCTTCACGAGTTGTAGAAATAGCCGCAATGGCTTCCTCAGCTGGAGTCAAAATTTTAACATTCGCAGGAACATTTGTAATGTCTGAAACATGAAGCGAATGATCCGTATTCAAGTCAGTGACATCAATATTGAACGAGGATGGTATCGCTGTTGCTGGGCACTCGACCTCAACGTGATGCTTTAAGACGTTCATAACTCCGCCTTCTTTAACGCCAATGGCTGTTCCTTCAAATACGAGCTCCACATTGACGCGGATCAGTTTATTTAAATCAACAGCGTAAAAATCAACGTGTACTGGGCGGCGAGAGAGTGGGTGAACGGTGGTTTCTTTTCGGAGAACCTTTAAGCCATTCAAACCGCTGTCTTCAGAAGTCAATTCGAAGATAGCATTTTCAAATTTTAATGTAGAATACTTAACGACATCTTTTTCCTGAAGAGCCAGATTGAGATTTCCAGTTTTAGGGCCATAAACAACCGCAGGAACCATGAGTTCAGAGCGAAGGGATCTGCTATTTCCTTTGCCAGTTTTGCGAGAGACGACGTTAAGTTTTGTTGTTACAAGAGCCATTTTTCCGACCTTAGCCTTTCTTTAAACAATTAATATATTACACATCAAACAGGGCGCTGACAGAACCATGAGAGTTGATCCTTAGTATCGCTTCCGCAACGACCGGGGCTACAGAAACCACCTCAAACTTTCCACACTGAACCGCAGCTTCAGAAAGGGGTATGGTATCCGTCACAATGACTTTCTCCACGGGGCTTTCTGCAAGTCGAGAAACAGCCGGCCCAGACAGCACTGGATGGGTAGCTACTGCAAAGACACGTTTTGCACCATTTTTTACCAAGCTGTCAACAGCCTGAGTCAAAGTTCCTGCTGTATCAATCATATCGTCGACAATGATGGCGGTTTTATCGCGAACGTCCCCGACGATATGCAGCGCCTTAGCCTCATTTGGCCCAGTGCGCCTTTTATCAATAATGGCAATGGGACTTTTCACTCGCTTGGCAAAGGCTCGGCAGCGCTCGACACCTCCGGCATCAGGGCTGACGGTGACAAATTCTTCTCCTGCGCCGTAATGTTTCTCAAAGGCCTGAGCCAAACTGGGTATTCCAAAAAGATGGTCCACGGGCCCATTAAAAAATCCTTGGATCTGAGCTGAGTGAAGATCAACAGAGAGAACACGATCTGCGCCCGCCGAATTCAGCAAATTCGCTATACATTTCGCGGAGATAGGGGCGCGAGGAGCGACTTTTCGATCTTGTCGCGCATATCCATAATACGGGATAACTGCAGTAATTTCATTAGCTGATGCCCGTTTGAGGGCATCTAAAATCATAAACAGCTCCATGTAACTTTCATTTACGGGGGGACAAGTGCTCTGAATGACGAAAACATTACATCCTCGGACGCTTTCATGGATTTCGACTTGAACTTCCCCATCGGCAAATCGGCTAAATTTCGCTTTACCCATTTGGACGCCTGCCGCCTCGGCGACACGATTAGCAAATATCGGGTTCGTATTTCCGGAAAAAATCTTAAGGTCAGCCATGTCGATTTACCTACTGCAATTCCTCCGGTTTGTCCACTCATTGCCAGGGTTTTCGCGGTGTTGAAGAGTTTATTGTAAATTCTCAATTCCTGACTCCGGCAAATGCTCAAAAATAAGGAAAAGATGTGATCGGTGGAGTTCACAAAGCTCAATGTCTCATTCTGAACTCGTGGTTCATCTTAATTTCATTCATTGAACGCCTCATGCTCAAACAGTCCTCGCTCATGCGGACATTTATGGCCGCCCCGCTGAGCGAGGACTGTTTGAGCATGA
>JAGRAG010000172.1 GCA_020435025.1 Bdellovibrionales bacterium
ACATAAGACTTATTTTCAAACTTTCGACTAATCGGAACCCATAGATATAGATACTATAAAGACTATGTCTTATTTAAGTGAAGAAGAACTCGATGAATTTATAGTGGAGTCAGAAGAACTTCTCGATCAAGCGGAAGAATCACTGCTCAAAGTGGACCAAACTGGAGATCTCACCCAAGAGTATGCAGCCATTTTCCGAGTATATCACTCGCTTAAAGGTGCTGCAGGTATGGTTGGCATGGAGCATCTTCAAAAATATATGCATATTGTAGAGTCTCTCTTTGAAGAAAAAAAAGGCGGTCAGATCAATAAGTCTGAACTGACTTTTTATCTTAAAGCCGTCGACGATGCGCGAGCCATTCTGCGAGGAGACACTTCTATTCCTCTGCCACCAGAAGATGGCGTGACGGGGGATACTCCAGCCATTCCAACACAAATAAGCAATCTGCCCGAACCAGAACTAATCACCACTGAAAGTGCAAAGAGCAACACAAAGCCCTCTATCGCAATTCCAACAGATCCTTCAGATAACTCGGAATTGAAAGACACTTCTTTGGATTCCACTGGACTATTGTATTTCGTTGATGATGAGGAAGAGCTTTTAGATCTCTACTTCGCCATGTTTGCAGACAGTGGATACTCCATTCAAACATTTAACGACCCCAGTTTAGCTCTTGAGGCTATTCGCAAAGAGACTCCAGATGTCGTAATTTCTGACTTTAAAATGCCAAACTTAAGTGGAATTGAGCTCTTAGCGGAAATACGTCAATTCAACTCAGAACTCCCTTTTGTCTTATGCAGCGGCTTCTTAGACAAAGAGATCACCATGAAAGCCCATCAACTGAATCTCTATGCGGCAATGGACAAACCTTTTGAAGAATCTAAACTACAATTTGTCATTAAAAATGCCATCACCCACCACAAGACTCAGAAACTTGTATCTAAGTTGATCAATTTTTTAATGCGCCAGTTTAATCTTATGGAAGAGTGTCTTAAAAAGTCAGGACGAGATGATCAGATTCAAGAATTGCGACAGGATCTGAAGTACCTTCTGCAACAAAAACGCCTGCTGCGTTCTCATCAAGGCAAAGCCAGTTAGTTCGGGTCAATTAATAAAGGCTTTCGACCTGGAGAAAAAATAGCAGCTGATAAAAGCTGTTCCTTTTGAAGGTTCTGAAATCGTACTTCATCACCATTGAGAATCACCGGTCGAAACGGTTCTCCAATTTTAAATCCTAGGCACGGCTCACCGACTCCCGCGGCTCGCTGTCCACCCAATTGGGCTTGCCGGTAAAGGATTTCTCCACTTTCATCGCCACCTTGGCGACAAACAATATTCCTTTTTCTGTGCAACAAACGTTGTCCATAATCTAAAAATCTAAGCTCTTCAAAAGGACAAATTGTTGCTTGGCTATCAGAACCAATAGTCCAAGCTCCACCAAAATTTTGATACTCTAAAAATGGAAAGAAACCATCTCCCAAATTTGCCTCAGTCGTAGGGCAAATCACCACAGTGGCTTTCGACGCAACGATTCCCTCTAGTTCTTGCTGATTGAGTTGTGTGGCATGCACTAAGGCGAAACTTTGATCCACTTCAACATGATTGAGCAACCACTCAACGGGCCGCTGCCCCCATTTTTGAAGACACTCATCGACTTCCGCGATCTGCTCTGCAATATGTATATGTTTTACGACTGACCGTGGATAACTCGAAAAAAGTTCCTGAATCTCATGCGGATCGGCTGCTCTTAGAGAATGAACGCCCACCCCCCAACTCGCTCCCGGATACTTTGAACAGATATTCTCTACGTCCGACACCAACTGCCTGTAGTCATCAAGACTCTTAGAGAGGAATCGAATTTGTTCTCGGCGGGCTTCTAAGCCAAACCCACCGTTTCGATAGTAAACAGGAACGACAGAAATTTTAAGCCCTACTTCCGTAGCAGCATAAACTAAGGCTTCCGCCATTGCTGCTTTTTCAGAAAACGGATGCCCATCTGTCTTATGGTGCAGGTAATGAAACTCGGTAACTTGTCGGTATCCAGAGTCATACATTTCTTTATACAATGCCATTGCCAAGGTTTTTAGTGACTCTAAATCAATTGTTTGAGCCACTTGATACATCCGCTCTCGCCATGACCAAAAGTCGTCAGATTCTTTTCCTTGAGCTAAACTCTCCACCCGCCCGCCCAAAGCGTACTGAAACGCATGGGAATGCCCATTATAAAAGCCCGGTAACGCCCATCCTGCAACAGAGTCATGAATTGGGTGAGGGGCCTCTGCGTGAAGACATAGTAAGTTTCCTTGGTTATCCAATTCCACAATGGCATCTTCGAACCACCCAGACTCTGTGTAAACTCCTCGATATTTAACAAAATTTGAACTCATAGCTCTTTACCCGATTTTTTCAAGACATCTGCAACCTCGGATAGCATCCCCTTTAAATCCTTTTGCAACTTCAAAAAGCGAGACTCCACTTTCTCTATATGAATTTCATCCATATAATTGCTTTGACACATTTCCAGTTGCAAAGCCTCTATGCCATCATCACGAGATCCAAAGTGTCGCGTGATATGCCCCCCCTTAAAGGGGTGATTGACCGCCACTTCCCAGCCGGCCTGTTGTAAAGAATGAGCCGCTGCCTCTAAAACATCATGAGAACAGCTTTTTCCATCATTATTACCTAAAATCATTTGCGGAAAAGGCTCCGGAGAAAGTGAGGGAACTCGACTTTTAATAGAATGACAGTCAAACAGCAATACCCTCGAAAAACGCTTTCTTAGCTGGTCTAGCTCAGAGGAGATCCTTTCATAGTAGGGTCGATAAAACGCCTCTCTTCGACGGACAATTTCCTCACGATGGATCAAACCATTCACATTTAGAAATGGAGCCCCATTTCGATAAATGCCTTCACCAGAAAAAGTTTTTGTAGGAAGCAATCCAGACTCTATTCTTCCATCTGCATAAAGACTTTTACTTTCAGGGTCCCTATTGAGGTCAATAACATATCGACTCCACTTCGCTGAAATCTGTGACATCCCGAGGTCCGTACAAAATTGATAC
The DNA here is from genome assembly GCA_020435025.1 of Bdellovibrionales bacterium. Classification (GTDB taxonomy): domain Bacteria; phylum Bdellovibrionota; class Bdellovibrionia; order Bdellovibrionales; family UBA1609; genus JAGRAG01. Next base: position 3,064 of record JAGRAG010000172.1, read on the forward strand.
AGCTCGTCTTGCCACCAATCCGTATCCGGAGGCTGTTTGAGAAGATCAGGCTTCACCCAAGGTTCTATCTCTTCAGGAAAATCGGTTCCACTGTGTGGAGAGCTTAAAAAAATGGGACTTGCACTGAGTCCATCCCCTGTTAGAAAGCGGTACATACTAATATCCTTTAAAAAAAGCGAGCCATTTGCAGAAAATAATGCCCGTCTTCATCAAAGACCTCAAGGCCTGCTGGCAAACTTTCTTTCTGAGGAGCCGAGAAATATCTATAACCCACTTTAAAACGCCAAACATCCGACAATCTTCTTGAATAATGAAAGTTTGCCATGGTCTCATTCTCCCTCTCTAAATCGGAGATAACAGATAAGAAGAGCTCCTGTCCCATCTCATCATTGGCGGACCAGCGATATCCCAAAAGGAGATCGTTTTGGAAAAAGCCAAGCTGAGAACGAACATCCGAATCAACTCCTGCGTAGTATTGTCCTTCCAATAAAAACATCGACTCACTGCCGCCAGAATGGGAGAACCCATAGTCGATCCCGATAGCTAACTGAGAGTGATCCTGCTGTTCGATAGCTCCATAAACAGGGGACGTAAAAGGATCTTGAAAATCACGAAACGTGAACTCTCCCTTCAAAACCAAGGATCCTAAAACCTGTTGAAATGTGAGTCCTATAACATTGACAGGTATAAACAGAGGGTGAACAACAAATTGAGAGTCCAAAACGATAACTGGTTGCATACGATCGACATGCTGAGCATAAAACAGCGCTACATCCATAGTGTCAAACTGCATCTCCCATCGAACCGCATATTGAGGTTGAAACTCTGCCGATGTCACCTCTTGATCCTCCGTCACCCAAAAACTTCTACCTCCGACAAGTGAATTATCTAACAGTGAAAGTCGATTGGTTGATCGAGGAAAATTAGGCGACAAAACCATCGGCAGATAAAAAAACGAGAGGCTTCCAGAGTCGTATGTCCATGTGTACTGAGCCATAGGCTCGCCCATCTTCTCCGCATTTTCTATATTACCATCATAGTTTCGGCTATTAATAATATCGGCGGGATGAAAGGCCTCTGTTGCCGACCAATTAAGAATCTGACTTCCTATTAAGAAAAAATGATTATCAAATTCCCAGGAAAGATAAGTATCTTCGAAATAAGAAACGGCACGGTTTTGATCTTTAGCATCTACACGCGAGAAAGCACTCATCTTTCCTTTAAAGACTTCTCCACTTGCCGATACCTCAACTCTCGACGACAAACCCAATCCACTATCAACAGTGTGACTTTTATCATCATCCGAAAAAAGTCGTCCTTCCATCACAACTTCTCCCTTTGAATTCCACTCCAAAGGTTCACTTTCAGACTCTTCCAGTTCCGCAATCAATGCGGATCGCTTCTGCTCCAGTCTTCGAACCACTGATTTCCAAATTCTTGTTATGCGACGACGGAGCTTGGGTACTTTTTGTAACGGACACGAACGATACACTTTCTTATGGGTCCGACATCTAAAAAACATGGTGGCAAACAATTCATTATCGGATTTTTCCAATACCAACTGATACTTGAGCCAGGTCAGCCTGGCTCCATAGCCAGTGATTTTTAAAAAGCGAGGCCTCGTACGAACAACATTGCCACGCAGCCGGACCTTCTTATATCTCCACTCAACGAGAGCTGGAACCCAAGACTCTATTGAGTCACCACTCCACTCACCAACCGATTGCTTGAAGTCTTGTCCGATAGATGCCGGAACATAGATCAACCCGCAAACACATCCAATCCACCAACCGACAATCCTCAATCGAAGCCACTTTATATTCAACAAACCCATCCTTCGAATTCATTCCTCCTACATATTCATTTTGCCTTCAAATTTCGAGTCTGTCCACGCATCCTCTGAGGTCAAAAAGTGCCACGATCAAGCCATCTCTTAACCGATAACGGTCTAGTTTTTCTATTTTACAGAGTCTCTTTTTGAATTCCGTAGCTCATAAGGGAAATTTCCTGAAAGTTACTTATAGTTTCCGAACACATTCCGAACAGACTATATGAAATAAATCCTTAAGACAAAGGGAAGTCTAAAATGTTTGCTCGATTACTGTTCTGGATTCAACAATATGTAATGGCTTTACTACCACGAGGTCTTCAATGTCGACTCGCCTGGAGAAAAGTCGGGACAGTTGAAGAAGTCTTTCATAACAGCCCCTACACATTTAAACTTGCAGACACAGACCAAGAAATCCATGAAAGCTTAGAGCTTTTGTACTCACAGTACATCAATACGAAAGTGCCATGGAGCAATCGACAGTTTCTTAAACTTACAAAGCATCATGTTCTCCCAACAACAGAAATATTGATCGCTAAGTACGAAGACACTGTCATTGCCACTCTCACTCTTATCAACGACAGCTCTCTTGGTCTGCCCATGGATGCTGGCTGGGACCTTCGTCCCCTACGCAACTCTCATGCCCAAATCGCCGAGCTTACAGGACTCTGCGTAAAGCCAGGGTTTAATAAAAAAACGGGAGCCCTTCTTTTTCCTCTTTACTCTTTGCTTTTATCTTACTGCAGAGACAGGGAAAAAATTAAAGCCCTTGTGATTTCGACCCCTATCCTTACTAAAAACTATTATCAACACCTTCTCGGATTCTCCCAGCTAGCAGATCCTATACAGATTTTGCCCTATTCCGACTCTGTGAAATCGTATGGGCAGTTTGTTTCTCTTACCGATGACGGCCTTAGCAAGATCATTTCTTGCCGACCCCATTTGGCGAAGGACAAGGCAGGAAATATCTATAAGGCCCTCTTTCAAGGGGCAAAATCTTACGCCAACATCTGTTTGCCAGAATCAGCTGATACCACACAGAGACCGATGTCCATGAAACTATTTGACAACCTGTTCGCCAAAGAATCTCCAAGGTTTTTTAATCTATCACCAGAAGATAGAAAACTCCTGCGGGCGCTTTACACCAAACAGCACTCCCATGAAGGCCCTCGTCGAGAACACTGCTACGCGAACCAACAAGAACATCAAAGATTTTCTATCTTCTTATCTGCGACGGTCAGTCATTGGAACCGGGAATCCAATATACATTCGATGCAGATTCCCTCCTCTATCTATGACGTTTCACATGAAGGGTTGTGTCTTTGCTGTCCCTACTCAAAATGGGGAACCGGTGACATAATAGACGTTCAATTAAATCATCCAAATTTCGAGCAAGTAACCTTAAAAGGAACTGTCGTCTGGCATGACAAGGACCACTTTGGAATCCACATTGACAAACCACCAAAAGAATGGAGCCAATGGATTTCTGAATGTGAAGACCGATGGCAACATAGAAGTTTTTTTGTGGCTTGAACGAGTACGCAGGCAAGGTCTTTCCTTACAAACCGCAACCCTTAATTACGAATGAAAATTTTGCTAGCGACTTTGTAGAGAGAAAAAGCCCAGTTGTTAAAGACCGTTTCACTTCTCATGTAATAAAGAGGAAACAGAATTTTTGAACTAAAGATAAGAATGAGTCCGGAAGTGATACTCATGACTAAAGCCTCTCGCCAAAAACCCAATGTCGGCAACCCTGGTATAAACTCTGTGAGACCTGCTACAAAAAGAGCTAAAACAAAACTCCAAGAACAGAAATAAACCCCCTGTGCTAAGCTGGCCTGGATCTCATCAATGCACTTGTCTCTATCATGACCTCGGGAACGTTCGATATCTATAAGGCGAGCGAGAACTAATATTTGAAATAGTCCCATAAATGAACCCATATTACCTAACCACAAGCTATCAGCGTGATAGGCGACAGGAAGCAATAAATGAACAATCAACTCAAACCCAGCTGTCGCTAGAGCAAATATTAAAATCAAACCACCACGGACAAACGAGTTGAGATACATGGCAAAAGCTAAAAAAAGAAATATTAAACTCACAATATGATAGCTCTTATATCTTTGAAACTGTCCTATAAGGAATCCTGTCCATGGAGTCGGCTCAACACCTTCTGGTCGATTTTGAAGAAAGGTCGACCCGCCAAACTCACTTCCTAACACAACACGATCTCCTCTTGTCATATTGTCTCTTACTATGACCGTATCCAGATCCATTACACTTTTGTCCATTAAAGTTCGAACTTTATGAGGACGATTTTTGTTGCTCGAATTAGCGACAAGCAAACTCGGCAAATCAGAAACTCCAATTTGTTCAAGAGAGAAGGCTACCTGTGACGCCTCATTCTCCGCATGGACATCCGCAAATACCAACTCTTTTTGAAGACTTTTGAGAGCGTCCTGAAAACCTAAAAGATCAAGATCTGCCAGAAACTGTAACCCATTCACAGAGAATTGGTATACTTCAGAAGCATCTCTCTTATTTTCTTCGACTACAGAAACTCCCTTACGACGACCAATCTCTTCACTCGTCGCTCGAAAGACAAGACGGCTCTCATATCCGCGAAAGTTACTCACCATATGATCAGAAAAGTCAGCATTTAAGTCCTTTTGTACCCCCACATCAAATCGAACAAAAGCAAAAAAAGCCAATATGGTAAATGCAAATACTGCGACAACTCCATATTTTTCCCATTTCGCCGACAGAGACCATTGAAATGGCGTTGGTGATTTATCGGCCCCTTCTCGAAGAAAGTAACCAGGAGACGAAAGTAACATATAGGTAATAATAAAGGACATCACGGGAAACCCGAAGTAGAACATACTTGCAAAGATCTCTCTGCTCGGAAGATTCACAGCGGATGTAAGAGTCGGCAGCGCCATAATCCAAAGTGCCAGTACTAAAACTAAAAAAGTAGGAGCCAGCTCAGCAAGTGCGAATAACTTTGCTTGTTCCAAAGTCTTTCCATGAGGATGCAGTCGATTCTCTTTTCTAAAAAAACTACGTATACGCAGATATAGCACTGACAAAAACATCGATCCGACGATCAAAGTAAATGCCAAAGCATGCAGATCCAAGACTGTGATTGAAGAGAAAAGCCCTTTCCAGAAAAGAAAATGGACACACACCAATCCACCCATCAACGCAAGAAAAACCAGAGACGTTGCTGGCAATTTTAAAACTTTAATCACATAAAAGTTAAGCAAAAAGCAAAGAAGTATCAGCAAAATTGGTTGAACTGTTTGCGAAAGAATCGCTTCCCATAGAGGATGGGTGACCTTTACCTTAGAGTCCAATTGCGAGATCACATCTTGAACGGCGTCAGAATCAGCTCTTTCTTGATCCAACCAAATTTGTAGACTCCGAACCGGCTTTCGATGTGTCACATCAATTTTTGTCACATCTCGCAAAAGGACGGGTCGATGGCCACGCGATCCAACAAGCGCCGACTTAACATCATCCAAAGTCTGAAAAGAACGTCCCGTTTCAAACATAACTCCTTGCGAACGCCCAAGAGATGTGGTCATACCTAGACTGCGCATCGCTTGCACCACCTCACTTACGGAGAGGTGATTTTCTGCAAGCTTTTCAGGAAGAGGAGAGACAACAATAGTCGCACCTTGCTGAAGAGACGGCTCAGATTGGCTGATGACAGGATAAAAAGAAGAAAGAACCTTTTGCAGGCGTCCAATAGAAATAGCTTCCGAAAATTCGAACTTTAAATCAGCCGGACGATGACTTTCAAACTTGACGACTTCATAAGATTCGACATCGCCAGGAATGAGAAGCTTAATTCTATCCATCTTTTCCTGAATGTTTAGGTATATTGTGCTGGGCTGAGCCTTCTCATGAAAGCGTAAAGAGATCTTCGCCATCTCCATTTCCGTTTTTGACTGAACTCCAATAAGATCCGGCAGACCATTGAATACTTTCTCGGCAGGAGCAGTCACTTTTTTTTCAATTTCACTTGTCGTTCGACTCGGCACCTTAAAATAAACGTCAAATTGCTGAAATGGGTTTTCAGGTACCATTCCTACGCGAAACTGTGAACCGAAGGCCAAGGAAAGTAAAGGAGCAAACAGAATCACACTAATGAGCGAGCGATATTTCGCCAGAAAATAGGCTAGCTTGAGCATCAAATCACCCCACTCAGCGACCAATCAAACAATAAAAGCCCTGGGGAGGGGCTTCGTTCCGCTTTGTAGTCTTTAACGATTTTTTGAAACTCAGCTTTCTCGGTATCACTTAGGACTAAAAGTAATATTTCATTGCTGCCTGGCCAAGCCACAGTCCCCTCTTTTCGACCTTTCGGGGAAGAACCATTGAGCCCTCTAAATTGAGTGTAATTTTTAATTTGAGCTAACTCCATCAGTGTAAAAATCTCATCTTTCAAATCACTATCATACAGTGCCATAATTGCATTCATGCAGACCCCACATTTTTCTTATTTTCAATGTTTAGAAGTGATCGAATCACTACCGGGATGATCACTAATGTTAAAAAAGTTCCAAACCCCATTCCAAAAATATTTACAATAGCCATCCCTTGATAAAGCTCCTTGCCTTCCGCCTCTAGAACGAGAGTGGGAAGCATCCCGAATATAGTTGAAAATGTAGTCATTAATATAGGTCGAGTGCGCGACTCTACAGCTTCAGAAACGGATTCCAGGATCGACATTCCAGAAGCCAATCTTTGATTGATGGCATCCATCAGTAGGATGCCATTGTTGACAATGATTCCAATAAGCAGGATGAAGCCAACAATCACACCAACATTTAAGGTCTCTCCAGTAATTAGAAGTCCTGCCACTGCCCCACCTACGGATAGGGGCATAGAATACATGATAATCAAAGCTTGCCCCACGGATCTAAATTGAACCACGAGCACCAGCAATATCAAAACTGCCGAGAGGATCAAAGCTCCGATCATTTTTTGGAAGGTCTCCTCCATGTTTTCAATCGTTCCCATGGGAATTGATGTTTGAGAAGCGCTACCATATTTTTCTGAAACTTCCGTCATCTTGGCTGCAGCCTGTCCAATAGTCATTCCGGAAATACGAAAGTAAATGGGAACAAATGAGTTTCCATTTTTTCTAAAGCGAACACTCTGTCCCTCTGTAAATTTCTTCTCATAGAGACTGCCCAAAGATCTCACTGTGGCTCTCTCTTTTCCCATAGCCATGGGATACTCGGAGATCCCCAACCCACCCATAGCTCTAAGATTAACCGGAAAAGCTATCTCTAATCCCCCTAATGAGGCCACATCCAACTCTCTGGTAAGAGAGGCTACGTTTACGGCAGTGCTTAGGTTATTTGTTTGTGCCCTTACCATAGCTAAAATATCCGGCGTAAGAAGCTGAACCGGCTCCACATACTGCTGTTCAGAAATGCAATCTATAACTCCTGGAGATTGACAAAACTCTTCAATCAGCTGCATTCGCTTTTCTAATGGCAGTTCTTTGCTGATATAATAGTATCCGTCATAGCTCAGTGGTTCGGACGATGGCGCCGGTCCAACTGGTAAAATGACGACTCTCGAAGAACTCACCGAAAGAAGGTCACTCAATTTCTTTTCAACGGACTCTTTAATTTCAGGACTGTTGGAACTAAAGGTGGCTTTCACGCTATCTTCTGAGTGGCTTGAGATCACCCAATCAATACTGCTATCTTGTCCCAACTCCCTGGAGACCTTTTTTACCAATTGCACTCCTTGCTCTCGCAACTGAATTCGAGGAACTGGAATGCTCACCGAATAGACCCTAGATGAAACAGAGGGCAAAAACTCAGAATCAGGCAAAGCCATGAGCATGATGACACTCAAGATTGTCACTCCAACTGGTAGAGCCCACCGGAGTTTTTGACTTCTATTTGTTTTATCCAAAACCGCTTCAGAAAGTCGATTCATGGTATCCACCAACCGACCACTGCCTCTAAACAAAGTCTCAACGACTTTTGGTCGCTTTTCGTCATTAGAGAGAATCTTTGAACAGATCCATGGAACAAAAGTAAAGACAGCGATCAGTGAGATAAATTGTGTCGTCACAAGCACGATTCCCAAATCTGAAAAGAGCTTACTTGAAACTCCCGACTGAATTGAGATCGGAACAATCACCGCTGCCGTGGTCAGAGTGCTCGCTAACACCCCCCAAAACACATCTTTTGTTCCTCTAAAGCTGCTTGAAAAAAGACTCTCACCTCTTTGAAATCGCCTCATAATGGCCTCCAAAACAACTATACTGGCATCCGTAATCATTCCCGATGCCAAACTAAAGCCATTCAGAGCAAAAATATTCAAAGACACACCGCTAAACTTCATAACGAACAAAGTACCTAGAATTGCCGTAGGAAAGACACAAGAGGCCACAACGGCCCCAATGAGAGATCCTAAAAAAATGATTAGGACAATTGAGTTTAGTGTGACCCCTAAAGCAAAATTCACTAGCACACCTTTCTGTGCCTCTTTGATTTTTTCTGCCTCATTGTAAATCTCTAAAGACTCTAAATTTGTCTGCTCTCTTATCTTACCAATCAATTGTTGCACTCGATCCACAATCGCAATGGCATCGGAACCTGGTGCTTTAAGAACTTCCAGCACGACAGATTCCTTTCGATCCCCAACAAACACCGTGGCTGGTGCGCTTTCATTTTTTAAAGTAGAGATCCACTTTAGTGGAACACCCTTCTTTCCCTCTCTACGAACGGGTAAATCAGCCAACTCAGCAAGACCATCTAATTTGATACGTAGTAGTGTGCGCCTTTCATCCTCTGAATTATTGAGAAAGGTTCGAAACGACCACTCTTTTTTTGCTGAACTTAAGATATCCGTTGTAGTGATTCCCAGCTGAGCTGAACGCAATGGATCTACTTCTATGACTCCATACTGAGGACTTGCTCCAACAAGTCTCGTTTCCGCCACTCCTGGCAAACGTTCAACCTGTCCTAAAAACGGCTCTAACTGACGAGTCAATTCAGCCGAAGACTGCCCGGAAAAAGCCACTCGATAAATAGGAGACATAGAAGGACGATGAAGCACAAAAATCGGCTCAAGCACTCCTTGTGGTCGGGGGATGGCACTGACAGTCTGCCGAGCCCTCTGTAAGCTCTCCTCTGGTGTCAAGCTCCATTTATAAAAGATAAAAAGTATCGTCCGGTCTTTATCCAAGGTTGTTTCAATTTTTTCAACATCCCCCGTAGCTAAAAGCTGGCGCTCCACTTTTTCAATGAGAAGCTGCTCTACTTTGTCATGATGAAGAAAAGTCGTTGGAAAAACGACACCTACAGCTGGAATCTCCACCGCTGGAATAAACTCATTGGCAATATCATCAAGAGAAAAGTATCCGACGACCAGAATCGCGAGATTCAAACAGATGGTTACTACACTCTTTTTGATAAAAAATCGAATCAAGGGGATCTATCCTATTCCGTAACCTGAGTTCGCAAAACTAGACAGACGTCACTTCCAGATGTCGCTTCGACTTTGTAATCTTGAGAATACCGATTGATTTCAGAAATCTTTACGATCTTACAATTCGCTATTTTCCGTAAACTGATTAAAAGAGGGAGAACATCCCCAATCAGTTTTCTAACTGGCCGCTTAGGCTGAACATAAGCAATGACAGCACCCGTATCGGGATCCACCAAAGGACTTATTTTTTCGACAATACCAAAGAGATCCTCGGACCCCTTTTGTTGAACCTGAGCTCCAATGTGTACTTTAGACGCTTCGTCAGGAGATAGAGAAACTTCAATCTGTTTTTTGCTAGGATCTAAAATCGTCATTAACGGCATACCGGGAGTCACAGCTGCACCTTGTGTGACATGAGCTTTAGCCACTTTCCCAAAAATTGTCGTTCGATATAGACGTGTTGTTTCTTTCTCAATAACACTAAGTACAACCTCCCCCCTTTTCACCGGATCGCCAAGATTTTTTTGAATGCCGGCCACCATTCCATGATTCACTGCTAAAAGAGTCGTAATCACTTTGGGTTTTATCACACCATACACCGGCGCTCTTTCGACAAAAGCCCATGAGGAAATGGTCCCAAAAAAAGACAGAATTATAAATGTAAGTTTAAGTTGATCTCTCATTGATCTTTACCTCATTCCATTGATTCAATT
>JAGRAG010000173.1:0-3311 GCA_020435025.1 Bdellovibrionales bacterium
TTTCTTTTTTGTTGCTTTTTTCTTAGTGGCCTTCTTTGCAACTTTCTTTTTGGTTGCTTTTTTCTTAGTGGCCTTCTTCGCAACTTTCTTTTTAGTTGCTTTTTTCTTTGTAACTTTTTTGCTAGCTGTTTTTTTAGCTACTTTCTTTTTAGCTACTTTCTTTTTAGCAGTTTTCTTCTTAGAAACCTTTTTCTTAGCAGTTTTCTTAGTTGCCACTTTTTTATTTTTTTTCTTAACAGCCATCGCCTCATCCTATTTTTGCAATTAATCTTGTGACTTCATTCTGGGAAGATTGCCCCGTAAGTTGAATAAAATGGTAATAGTAAAAGAAGGATTTGCCTAGGTGTTTTTTTAGAGGGTAGCAGTGCATATGTGTAACATAATGTTTTATGAGCGAAGATCTATGCGGACTTTTTAAAGTCTAGAAGATCGTAGATCACTTTATAACGTGCTCTCATCTCCGCATCATCTGGGGGTAAAGCCGCTACCTTTGAGCGAAGGAGACCTAGAGCTGTGATTTTTTGTTTTTTTGTTTGAGCATTCAGGTCTAAAGGGTAATTGGCTAAGATCTCGACAGCGTTTACAGAAGCCTTCTGAATGGCGTACATAAGGGGAGTCACGTTATTCCGATCGGCGGAATTTGCCCCGACAAGTCCTTTTTCTAAGATGTACTTCATGGCATCGAAGTTGTTATGGATAATAGCTTCCATAAGAATTGAAGCACCATTGGATTTAAAGAGATCCATCTTCACTTTGAGGGAGAGAAGTTTCTTCAAGAGTGCTGAGTCCTCACTACGAACCGCCCAAAAGGCCGCGTTAGCTCCCTCTTCGTCTTGGATATTTGGATCAAAGCCGGGAGCATCGATAAGTTTTTCTGAAAAGGAATTTTTTCCATACATGATAGAGAGCATAAATGGGGTTTTATGTTCGTGACTGTGATCTCGACCATTGCCTCCTTGAAAGTTCACATTAGCTCCTAGTGCAATCCAGCGACTGAACGCATCAAGGTTCTCATCCATAAATGCTGAAACTAAGGGGCTGTAGCGATAGGGATCGACAATGTTGAGGTCTGCTTTATTTTTCGCGAGCCACTCAATTCTCGGCCAATCATTTTTTTCGATTGCTGCAAGGAGACTGGAACGAGTGTCACATCCTTTGTCGATTAGGTACATGGCGACTTTATCTTTACCAACGTCCAATGCGAGATCGATGGCTGTCTTACCTTCTCGGTTGCTATGGGAAATGCAGTTGTCATTGTGGGTTTCAACTAATAGCTTAATAATTTTTTGATAGTTAAGTTCAACAGCGATCATCAACGGAGTGTTGCCTTTTCCATTTGTGCAATTCAATTTTGGTTTTCGGGTAAGGAGCGTGCTAACCATTTCTGGATGATTGGCTTCGACGGCTAGGGTCAGAACGGAACGACTGGTGTCGGGATCGACAAAATCAATATCGATAAAAGGAAGTTCTTTGGAAACTCGACTAAGATCGCCAGATTTTACATACTCTACAAATCGAAGATTGCGCAGACGACGCTGTGGATCCGTTGTGGGATTCGGATGGGGATTCTCTTTTGAAAATATTTTTTTCTTCAAAGAGCTCATTTCATTTCCTAAACGTCCTTCTTTATTTTAGCGCAATTTAGTTAATTGCTAGGATAGTTCATCTATTTGTATGCGTTTTTCGTCTCGCTTAGAGACATTTCCTCTAAAAATTATCAGTTATAAAAAAAGCCCGGTCTGAGCCGGGCTTTGATATTTGTGAATTCGGCCATTAACCAATTAGTTTTAAGGCGATTCCACTAGTTTGGTTAGCTTGTGCTAAAGTTGAAGTAGCAGCTTGCAATAAGATGTTGTTTCTCATGCTTTCAGCAGAAGCGTGAGCTACATCAGTGTCACGGATTCGGCTGTTGGCTGCTGACATATTTTCTTCAGCGACTTGTAAGTTACTAACAGTTGAAGTCAATCGGTTTTGAAGAGCACCTAGATTTGATCTCATGCTGTTTACATCATTCTGTGCCATATCTAAAGATTCAAGAGCTGTTTGGGCTCCTTCTTTAGATGTGTAATCTAAACTTTCTAGACCTAGAGCTCCTAGTGTAGCGACGTTTTGAGAAGCTTCAAAACTGATACGATCTTCGAAGTCTCCGTTGAAAATACCGACTTGGAAATCAAAAGTAGGGGTCTCACCATTTAATAACTTTGTAGTTCCCCAAGTGGTCACAGATGCAATACGCTCGATCTCACTTTTTAACTGTTGAACCTCTTTGTCGATGAATCCTCTTTCGCTTTCTCCAACTGTATCTGAAGCTGCTTGGATACCTAGCTCTCTTAGTCGAATAACGATGTTTCCAATTTCATTGAGTCCACCTTCAGCCGTCTGTACCATTGAGATACCGTCGTTAGCGTTTCGGTTGGCTTGTCGAGCAGAACGAATCTGAGCTTTTAAACCTTCACTGATGGCCAATCCTGCAGCATCATCTGCTGACTTGTTGATTCGGCTACCACTAGCAAGTTTCGCTGTGCTGTTTGCGATGTTTTTCTGACTGACATCTAAATTTCTTTGTGCGTTGATTGCAGCAATATTTGTTGATACACGAAATCCCATTTTATCCTCCGTTAATTTTCATCAATAAATCCCTCCTTGTGTTAAACCCATTTCTATTTCTACTTATGGGAGGCATCCGAGCCATTTTTAGGTTGATTAATAAATAGAGTTATACTTACTCCTTGTAATAAAAAATTCCGTCCTTAGACGCCTCCTTTAGTTAATTGTTTGAGAATGCGGTATTGCTTTCTCAGGCTGATCCATCAGCCAAATGGAGCCGTGTTTGATAATTCATACGCGACACACTTGTATTATCGGGGAAGGTATCGGATCCTTGACAGGACTAGAGGCTAAAACCTGCGCTGATAGCGAAAGTTAGACCATTGTTGGATCTTGATTTCAAGACGTTGGAGAAGGAAGTCAGACTATTGTTGGTGGTGTCTAGGCCGAGAACGTCAAAAAAATTAATTGCTATCGATAAAACAGACCTAATGCCCTACCTTAAGTGTCCTTCTGCAACTACGGTGCAGACAACTATGCCTGTTTTAGAAAAAAACTGATGGCATGTTCAACGACCCACTTAGGAGCGTCTTCCATAGTGTGGTGACCAACGGCAGGTTGAGTGAAGAGCTGGGCGTTTGGTAAGCTCTCCATCAGTTGATCAATATATCTTCTTTCGACAATGACATCATTGGTGCCATACAGAATTTCGCAAGGTGCCTTTACATCTTTAAAGACGAATGGCTGTGAGGGATCTGCAATGA
>JAGRAG010000173.1:3325-10541 GCA_020435025.1 Bdellovibrionales bacterium
GCTTTGAGAACGCAGACAACAGCATTTTTATTTTGTTTATAAGGTTGAAAGTATCTGTCAACGGACTCATTAGTGACTAGATGCTTGTTATAAACCACACGACCGACGAGCACTCGTACAAACGGCCTGCTTATAATCTTATATGTTTGGCTGAGTGCTTTTAAAAGCGGTCGAGGATTAAAGGGAAGCACCCGAGGATTGGTGGCGGGTGAAAGTCCTATATACTTTTCCACCTTTTCGGGAAAGTGAAGGGCTAGGCCCAGACCAATGGCACCACCCATTGAAGATCCTATAACAAAGCATTTTCCAATTTTTAGATGGTCTAAAAACTGTTTAAGTCTTTTTACCTGACTGTCCCGATCATAGTCTAAGATGGGATTTTTAGAACTCTGACCAAATCCAGGAAGATCCAGAACGGTGACTGTAAAAAACTTTGATAGTTCCCCTATGACGAAGCGCCAAGTGAAAAGATTGGCTCCGAGACCATGTAAGAGCAAAAGATGTGGTCCTCTCCCGAGTCGTTGGTAACAAAAGGTGACCTCGTCAACTGTCACAAAGTGGGTGTTGGCAATAAGTTCTTCGTAACTCTCTGGAGCTAAAAATTTCTGAGGTCTTTTTTTAAGAAAGTAATAAAAAACAAATCCCAGTAGGAGGACTATCGATAAGACGAGGACTATGCTGAAATTAGACAAAAAAACTCCTAATCGATTTCTAAAAATCGGCAGTAGGCCATTTTTCCTGTTTTATCATAAGTTTCTAATTGAGCTTTCCGTTCATGCTTTTTACAGTAAAAGCCCATCGTACAAACGTTGGCGCCAGGGTTATGAAAACTACATTGTTCGCAACAGTAGATAATGTTTAACTCTCTGAAATCACGTGGGTTTATCGGATCGAGCTTGATGCTTTTTCTATGGGGAAATCGACTTTTCTTGAGATTCTCTCGGCCCGCTGACATTGACAAATCCTCTGTGCACCTCAAATTAACATTGTGACCCGAAGAGTATACGCTTCGAAGTGTACTGTAAAGTGAATTGTTTTTAAGGCTAGGAGAAGGCCTGCTTGTTCGTGTGATGAATGAGTCACAACAACAAAAGTTTTTACGAATGAAACATCAAAATTTCAACCATAGGATGAGGCCATGAGTGATATCGAAAAAATGACCAGAAAGAGCCAAGAGGCCATGCAAGTTGCGGCGGAGTTGGCCGAGAAACGACACAATTCAGCTGTAGAACCGGCCCATCTCGCATACGCATTGGTGACACAAGAAGATGGCATTGTTCCTCAAGTCTTAGAATCGATGTCAGTGGGTGACCATAAAGTTGCCCAGAGCATTCTAGGAATTATAGAACAACTGCCTACGGTTTCCGGATCCAATGTGCGAGTCAATGCCAGTCAAGATCTGGTAAAAATCTTCAAGCAGGCAGAGGGAAATGCCAATCAGATGGGAGATTCCTATATTTCGACAGAGCATTTTTTCTTGGCCTTGTTGATGACCGCTTCAGGAAATTTAAAGAAGGTCTTTTCGGAAAACAATATTTCAGTCAGTGCCTTTCAAGACACTCTTAGTAGTAAGCGGGGTGGAAAAAATGTGACAGATGATCAGCCGGAAAATAGTTTTGATGCCTTAAAAAAATATGCAAGAGATTTAACAGAGCTAGCTGAGTCTGGAAAATTAGATCCTGTGATTGGTCGTGACGAAGAGATACGCCGAGTGGTCCAGGTGCTTTCAAGAAGAACTAAAAATAATCCAGTATTGATTGGTGAACCCGGGGTCGGAAAGACGGCGATAGCTGAGGGATTGGCTTTAAGAATCATCAATGAAGATGTGCCGAGTGTGCTTTTGGGTAAGAAGCTTCTTTCTCTAGACATGGGATCTCTCGTTGCCGGAGCAAAATATCGAGGGGAGTTTGAAGATCGCTTAAAGGCGGTCATAAATGAGGTCACACAAAGCGATGGTGAAGTCATTCTCTTTATAGACGAGCTACACACCTTAGTCGGTGCCGGAAAAACAGACGGAGCGATGGATGCCGGACAGTTACTCAAGCCTGCTCTTGCCAGAGGAGAACTTCGTTGCATTGGTGCGACGACCCTAGATGAATACAGAAAGTATATCGAAAAGGACAAAGCCTTAGAACGTAGGTTTCAAACAGTCACCGTACAGGAACCCTCCGTTCATGATGCCATCACAATTTTAAGGGGCCTCAAAGAAAAGTATGAAGTTCATCACGGAGTTCGGATTACTGATTCGGCAATCGTTGCTGCCGTCGAACTGTCAAATAGATATATTGCGGATCGGTTTTTACCGGATAAAGCCATTGACTTAATGGATGAAGCAGCGAGCCGGTTGAGTATTGAAATAAATAGCGTTCCTGCTGCGATTGATGAGCTCAATAGAAAAGTCATTCAGCTGCAGATTGAAAAAGAAGCTCTCAAGAAAGAATCGGATCCGGGAGCAAAAGATCGTCTCAAGAATGTCGAAAGCGAGATAGAAGAGTTACAAGCAAAAAATAGTCGATTGCAAGAACAGTGGGAGTCTGAGAAGAACGAAATTGTCGGATTAAAGCGAGTGAAAGAAGACATTGAAAGTGTCAAAGTTGAGATCGAACGAGCGGAGCGTATTGGGCAGCTAGAAAAAGCTGCTGAGTTAAAATATGGAAAACTCCCTGAGTTAGAAAGTAAGCTGGCGCAGTACAATTCTGAGGTTGAGTCTAAAAAATCAGAAAATCGCATGTTAAAAGAAGAAGTTGGGCCAGATGAAATCAGTTCCGTAGTATCTAAATGGACAGGCATTCCTGTTCAAAAGATGATCCAGTCGGAATCGGCTCGACTGCTGAATATGGAAGATTATATGAAAAAGCGCGTGGTTGGCCAAGATCAAGCCCTTACCCTTGTTGCTGATGCCGTTCGCCGGGCTCGTGCTGAAATCTCTGACCCTAATCGTCCCATCGGAAGCTTTTTGTTTTTAGGGCCGACGGGAGTCGGAAAGACTGAGACAGTAAAGGCGCTTGCGGACTTTTTGTTTGATACAGAGGAAGCCGTTATTCGAATCGATATGAGTGAGTATATGGAAAAACATGCTGTCTCTCGATTGATTGGAGCGCCTCCTGGATATGTGGGGTATGAAGAAGGTGGACAGTTGACAGAACAGGTCCGTCGCCGGCCCTACAGTGTCGTACTTTTAGATGAAGTCGAAAAAGCCCATCCGGATGTCTTTAATACTCTTTTGCAGGTTCTGGATGATGGACGATTGACAGATGGTCAAGGGCGAATAGTTGATTTTAAAAATACAGTGTTGATTATGACCTCAAATATTGGATCGCAATCCATTATGGACGAGTCCTTAACTGATCTTCAAAAAGAAGAGGCGGTAATGAGTTCTTTAAAGGATTACTTTCGTCCTGAGTTTATCAACCGAATTGATGAAACTGTTGTGTTCAAGTCTTTGCACAAAGAGCAAATTCATGGAATCGTACAGATCCAGTTGGACCGAGTGATCAAACGATTGGCTGCTAAAAAAGTCAAAGTTACGGTCGAAGAGTCGGCCCTAAAATATCTCGCGGAGAGAGGATATGACCCCGTTTATGGCGCAAGACCACTCAAGCGGGTGATTCAAAGAGAAGTGTTAAATCCTTTAGCTAAACAAATGATTTCTGGAACGATTATTCCAGATAGCGAAATATCTATTCGCGCTAGTAAAAATGGAATCGAGTTTTAAGTTTCCGATATGAGCATGCCATCAAAATCGTTGAGGTGGTGTGCTCATTTTTGTCCGGATTTGCGAAATCTCTTCAAGAGCCTTGCCTAATTCAGTAAAGCCTTGCCTAAATCTATAGAAAAATTAAAGTTTTTAAGGTGATGTGGTACTTTAGTGAAATTGGGAGAGAAAAATGAGAGACCCTCTGTTTAGAAGATGGCTTTTTGCATGTTTGTTCGCCTTGTCATCGACGAGTTATGCCGGCGTACTCATTGACTCATCAGGCAACCTTTATAGAACTTCACGAGTTATATATTCAGATGTTAAGCCCAGTTATATTCCCGGGGAGTCAGTTTATTCTTTTTATACCTGTTCTTTAGAAGACAACCAGTGCGTGCAAATGTTTTTAGGAACGGAGGAGCAGTTTTGTAAGCAAGTGGACGTTTACGAGTCAGCAGTGTCGGCAGTTGGAGTCGTTGCTCGTATAGGGCTATTTACGGTTCTTCCCTATCTGTCTGGTGCAGAATTGATTGAAAATGTTGGGAAAGTGGCCTCTGGTGTAAACACGGCCAGATCGGCGCCCGAGTATGTCAAAGAGATCAATCAGTTGATTGATGAAGGTGGGATACCTCGTAAAGACTTTCTGGTTGGTCAGATAGATCCTGAGAAGATTGATACTCCAGATCTAAACTGGAAATATAAGAGTACGATTTTGATTAAGAAGGAAGAGGATCTTTTAAAGAGAATGGTTCTATACGATTTTAAAGATGGTGGCAGTAGATATCGGTGCAATTCGGAAGTGGCGAATCTTTTACGGTGGTCTGCTTTTTTTAATGGAACCATTGAAATCGAGGGCAGTAGTTACTTCTTTCGAACAGGAGCGCGATCGGTTTACGATGCTATCGATTATTTGTACACAATGCAATGGCATATCATTGCCAACGAAAAGTCACACTTGGCTATTGATAATCAAGAAGAGCCAGATCCCAATAGACTTGTCGTCCAAAGAGTGTTACTTGATTTAGACAAGAATCAGACAGAGGTTTTAAGTTCCAAGTCCGTTGGCAGCTCGTTTTCTTTTCGAGATTTCTTACGAACAGTGGATAAACCTGTAAATCCGGAAGTTGGAAATGTGAACATCGATGGCCATTTTTGAAATTAAGCACCCATTAGTACAACACAAGCTAGGATTGATGCGAAAGGCTGATATTAGCACTAAGGAATTTCGCGAGCTTTCAAAGGAAGTGGGAAGTCTGCTTACCTATGAAGCAACAGCTCAGTTTCCTACAGAAGAGGTAGAAATTGAAAGTTGGCAGGGACCGATGAAGGTGAGGCGCCTGCAGGGCAAAAAAGTAACCGTAGTTCCTATTTTGCGGGCTGGACTGGGATTAATGGATGGAGTCTTGGAGCACATCCCCGCTGCCCGTGTGAGTGTTGTAGGCATATATCGAGATGAAAAAACCCTTAAGCCAGTTCCCTACTTTGATAAAATCGTTAATTCTATTGAAGATAGAACGGCTCTTGTTGTTGATCCCATGTTGGCTACAGGAGGCTCTTTAATTGCGACGATAGATTTGTTAAAGGCGCGCGGGTGCAAAAAAATAATGGCTTTAGTATTAGTTGCTGCTCCTGAAGGCATTCGTGCACTTGAAAAAAGTCACCCTGATGTCGATCTGTTCACGGCCGCTATTGATGAAAAGTTAAATGAAAATGGCTATATCATCCCTGGCTTGGGAGATGCAGGAGACAAAATTTTTGGTACTAAGTGATCTATCTTTGAGAAGCCAAATGATCTAATAAAGAAAATCCCCCTCCAGAGTGAATCATCAATAAAGAGCCTTTGAGTGACTTTTGACGAGCGATTTCTAAAGAGCTGTGGATCAATTTGGCCGAGTAAATAGGGTCCAGTAAAACCCCCTCCGTTTCCGCGAACTTTTGAATGAAATTATTTATAGTTTGATTTCGAGCGCCGAAGGATTTAGCCGTGGTGGGAGAGGAAACGTACAGGTCGGTCTGTTGGTTACAATCTGTTTGTGAAAGATTCCTTTTCTTGTTCAGCCAATGATGACAGGCATCTAAGGACTTATAAAACTCGTCGGGATTTCCATAAAGTTGGATGACATGAATCGGTGTTTGAACATTTAGCTCACGAAGTCTAAGGTAAAGAGCGGCAGCAGAGAGGCCTGTTCCTGAGTCGATAAATATGTGATCAAAAACCCTATTCCACTCTTTTTGATTTCTTAAAATATCATCGGCGAGACTCATGGCTCCAGAAAGGGCTTCACTCATAAAAGCTCCCTCTGGAATCACCGCGACACGCTTGTCCTGTGCTGATCGCAACTGATCCACGAAGGTTGCCACCCGAGGCCACTTTTCGGATGCGATCCAATGGGTTTCGACAGTAGGCCAGAGAGATTTGATAATTTGATAATTTAGGCCATCTTGGCGCTCTTTGGGACCACAGAGAAAAAGTTTAAAAGGGATACCTTCTTCAGTTAGCTTTTGAGCTAGACCAACAAGATTGTTTGAATTGCGGCTGCCGATAAGCCAGGCTTCTTGAATCTCGTTGCGATTCAGAAAGGGTATCAGAGAGTGATACTTTCTTAGCTTACTTCCTGAAATGCCAAAACTGAGTTCGTCATCTCGTTTTAGGAAAAATCTTTTGCCACTCTCTTGGTATTTAAGAGGGTGAACACGACTTTGCAGATAGGGGGAGAGGAGAGAGTGGGATTGCATGGACTCACGTGGTTTATTAGTTACAACATAGGCCATATCTCTAATTTTTAGGCTTGTCCACAGGGTATTTTTAACTAGAGCTTTTGAGAAAAAGGGAAGTTGGCGTCATTGCTGTTCGCAATTTTGAGCGTATTTCAGCAGGGGAGATCTTTATAGAATTAATGCTATCTAAGTATATGAATCTAAAGGACAATTTGCGTTTCTTTTTGTGGCAATTACTTTACATTTGGCATCTGTATTGCTATCTCATTTAAAATGGCTTGTTTTTCGATGGATCAGATTCGTTCTCCCTTTTTCTCCTTGTCCACATATATCACACTGCTTGTTCTTAGTGGTGCAATGGCTGTTTGTAGTTTTGCTAGTGGAAGCTGCCCAAAGTCAGTTTCGGGGGAATGGCAATCCGTCGATGATTTGAATAATGCACCTAAGGTATCGATTGCGGCACGCAAGATTTACACGATGGTTCAAGGTGAGATTGGTCGTCCTGTTTTTTTAACTGAAACTGAATATCGAAAGAGAGTCGAGGAAGAGTCAATCGCAGAGGAGTCCATTTTGTTTGTAGACCGCCTTCCTACAGACATTGATCTTCCTACGGTTCGCGGGGTGGTGATGGGCACACCCCTAGTTGCAGAAGGCACTCACATTCAAGTATTTGCCGAGAAAATGGAAATTCCCTTGGTACTAGTTCCGAAGTTTCAAGAGATACCTGTGTTTAAAGAAGCTCTGGAGTCACAAAAACCGATTTCAATCAATTCAGAGTCTCAGTTAGTCGTTAGAACTTACTCC
>JAGRAG010000174.1 GCA_020435025.1 Bdellovibrionales bacterium
TGTCACGAAGAGCTTGCTTTCTCGAAACCACCTGTTTTTGATAAGCTTTGTTAAGCTCTTCAATTTCCTCGTTCATCTTCTCTTTAATGCGCTCTACTTTTTGTTGGTTTTGAGAAATAATAGACTCTTTCTCTTGGACCGTTGTCTCCAAATTGGCAATTTTATTTTCAAACTTGCCAATAGCTGTTTTTTGTTTGGCAATTTCTTGGCTTTTAGAGACTATCTCTTGTTTCTTTTTCTGGATCGTCTGATCTTTTTCGGTAATGACATTGTCACGCTTCGTGATACGAGCCCGAGCCACCATGTTCGAGTTAACAATATTTCGGATCATTTGCTGATATTGGTTCAGTGCGCTTTCTTTTTTCTCGTTTTCAGCTGCTTTCTTCCGCAGCTCCTCTTTCTCAAACTTTGCCTCTTCCTGTAGTAGCGACAGATGATCCATTAGCTCTTCATAGTCCTTCTGCTCACGAGGACTGGCACCCTTTTTTAAGTAATCTTGCTTGAGCGTATCATAGGCACGAAGCTGTTGCTTTAGATCTTCATTCTCATGAGCTAACGAAGAATACTCCATGTTTTTTTGTAAACTATTAGTTCCATTTCTCAAGCTCGTTGTTACATACAAGAGTAAGAAAATAAAGGATAGGACCATAAATAGGTCGCTGTAACTGGCCCACTGAGTTCCTTCGGCTTCTTTTTTCTTAATTTTGTCGTAATCAAGACTCATAGCACAATCCACGCCTTAAAAAGTGTTTATTTTGACTAGTATTCTTGTCGGCTTTCAGAAATTCGAGCTTAATCGATAGGTCTTTTTTAAGACCTTGGTCCTTGGTTGTTTTCTCTTGAATATGTGAAGAAGGAATGACAATTTCATATCCAGACGAAAGTAATTGGAAAGAACTCGCTCTTCGTCGAGCTTCGAATCGTTAATTTTGTATTGCAAGACCTAACTCAGACTATTCAGAACCCGTAAGGTTGGGTAAACTGCGATAAATTATATAAGGAGATCTCATGCAGCCCATTTGGTTAGAGCACTATCCTCAAGGTATTTCCCCTACTATCAATCCAGATCAATACGCCAACATTGCAGAGATGTTCGATATCAGCTGTAAGAAGTTTTCTTCGACTGTTGCCTATTCCAACATGGGAGCCAATCTCACCTACAAAGAACTCCACAGCCGTGCCGAGTCTTTTGCCGCTTTTTTACAGTCTCGAGGGCTGGTGGCCGGTGATCGCATTGCCATTCAAATGCCCAACCTTCTACAATATCCCGTTGTGCTTTTCGGAGCTCTCAAAGCCGGCCTTATTGTCGTCAACACCAACCCCTTGTATACGGCAAAGGAAATGCAACATCAATTTAGTGATTCCGGAATTAAAGCCATCGTTATTTTAGAGAATTTTGCAGATAAGTTAGAAACAGTTCTCAAGGAGAATAAAATTCCGACGATCATCACCACACAAATTGGTGATTTCTTGCCCCCCTTAAAGAAACATCTCGTCAACTTCGTTGTTAAAAAAATAAAAAAAATGGTACCTCCCTTTCACATCCCTTCTGCGACTCCACTTTTGGAAACTCTAAAGATTGGAAGCCAATTGACCTTCTCTCCTGTCTCTATGAAGATTGCGGATATCGCTTTTCTTCAGTACACCGGCGGAACCACTGGCGTCTCTAAAGGTGCCATGCTCACTCATCGTAATATTTTGTCAAACATGGAGATGATTTATAGTTGGATTTCCAAGACCCTCAAAGAAAATGAAGAGACGATCGTTACAGCCTTACCTCTTTATCATATTTTTTCTCTGACGGTGAACTGTCTCGCCTTTACAAAGCTTGGTGGTACCAACTTGCTGATCACGAACCCTAAAGACATTCCCGGATTTGTAAGCACACTTCGTAAGGAGAGATTTACCGTCTTTACTGGCGTGAATACTTTGTTTAACGCTCTTATGAATCATCCTGATTTTACTTCGATTGACTTTTCGAACTTAAAGGTCAGTGTAGCCGGTGGAATGGCTCTTCAACAGTCCGTCGCCGAGCGCTGGAAGAAACTCACAAAAACTCCAATAGCTGAGGGCTTTGGGCTTACTGAAACCAGCCCCGTCGTCGCCTGCAATCCTATTGATGGCACAGAAAAGGTAGGAACCATTGGCCCCCCCCTCCCTTCAACGGACGTCCTGCTGATTGATGACGAGGGTAACGAAGTCTCCTTGGGAGACCGTGGAGAACTCTGTATTGCAGGCCCACAAGTTATGGCTGGTTATTGGAATCGTCCCGAAGAGACCGCTCAATCTATGATTGATGGTAAATGGTTAAAGACCGGAGACATTGCTACAATTGATGAACACGGCTATTTAAAAATTGTCGACAGAAAGAAAGATATGATCTTAGTCTCCGGGTTTAATGTCTTCCCTAATGAAGTAGAAGACGCTATTGCCAAACACCCTGATGTTCTGGAAGTAGCTGCAATAGGTCTACCGGATGAAAAATCTGGAGAAATTGTGAAAGTCTTTGTCGTCCCCAAAAAGCAAGATCTAACGGCGGAAGAGATCATAGAGTTCTCCAAACAAGATCTGGTTGCTTACAAGCGGCCCAAATATGTCGAGTTTCGCAAAGAACTTCCCAAGACAAATGTCGGAAAAATATTGCGGCGAGCCTTAAAAGAAGAAAGCGCATAACTTCCAAACCGCATTCTTTGATTTTGGACGAACTCCTTAAGAATTTCCGTATTTACTAATTGAAATTTATACTTTTTATAGGCAGCTAACCGCAGCCTCATTTAAAATTTATAAAATTCCTTCAATTTTACATCTTTTCATTCAAAGGTAGACGCCCCCTTTAAAAATCGATAAAGATGCAGATTCACTCTAAGGGGGCTGGGGTTTTTCGATCCACAGTAAAAAAAAAGGGGGGAATACATGCTACGAACCATTTTGTTATCAACATCACTCTTTGCTCAAGTGGCTTTTGCTGCGGACATGAGCGATCTAGCGATTCGACTTGTAGGTGATATGATTGAAGATGCTAAAGTGACCGCTGAAAAGATTACGACTCCGAACAAGCCCCAAAGTTACTGCTCGATCGTTAAAGAGTATATGTCTATCGAAAGAGTCTCAGATAAGATCCTTGGCCCTTCGTGGCGACGCCTACCGGACGTGGAGCAACAAGAATTTATTCGCTCGTTTCAATCAGAAATAGCCAATTTCTTTTATGAGAAATTTGAGAATTACTTATTTGAATCAAAAATTGATCTTCCAAAGTCAGTGATCGATAAAAACGGTCGTTTCGACGTCAGAGTCAATATCACCATCGAGAATCCAGATACGATCAATACTTACAGCTCCTTGGAATTTACAGTCATATACGAAGATGAACAGCTCTTTGTGGTCGATGCGAAAATGTTAGGATTTAGCTTTCAAAAGATCAAGCGCCAAGAGTTCCAAAAATATCGAAGAGACATTCCAGCTTTGACTTTAAAACTCAAAGAGAAATTAGCAGAGGCTTCTTTTCCACTCTGCTCTTAAAGATTACATGGTAAGACTTTCTCATTGGCCAATTTATTTTCAGGGATAGGTTGGCAAATGGAATGAGAGTTTCTATACTACCCGTATGCAAGACACAAATGTTTCGACGGTCCGTAAAGCTTTAACGATCAACCTAGATGACTCCAAATTTGGAGCCTTTGCTGAAATTGGAGCTGGGCAAGAAGTTGCAAGATACTTCTTCCAGGCTGGAAGAGCTTCCTCCACCGTGGCCAAATCAATGTCAGCTTACGACAAGATCTTCAGTGATGCCATTTATGGTAAGGGAAGTCGTTTTGTCAGTCGCGAACGCTTAGAGAAAATGTTAAAGCACGAATATTCACTGCTCATCGATCGCCTCCAAAATATACGTGGTGATTCGACTTGTTTTTTCGCCTTTGCCGACACCGTTGCCACGTCCAGCCATGAGGACAATGCGACGGGATGTCATGGGTGGATGGGGGTCACTTTCCAAATTCGCCCCAATGGCCCATTAAATACGATCATTTTACACGTTCGGATGCTCGATCGGATGCGCCTTCAGCAGACTTCAGCTTTAGGTGTTCTTGGCGTCAATTTAATTTTTTCTGCGCTTTATATGACCGACCTAGTTACTGAGTTTATTGATTCCCTTACAGAAAATTTAGGTGATGATCGCGTCGATATTGACTATCTACAGTTTAACGGTCCCGACCTAGAACACGTTGACAACCGACGAGTGGGTATAGAATTAGTTAGCCGTAACCTCACAAAGTCGGTCTTGTTTGCACCTAAGGGTCAAGTGATACAAGCTTACGATGCTCTTTACAAACATCCCGTCATTGTTCATCGAGGGACGTTTCGCCCTATCACTCAGATCAGTGATGACATTATGAAAGCCGGATATGAGCAAATGAAAGGAAGTCTTGGAAAAGGAACCGTTGAACCGTTTCGAATTTTAGAGATGACCATGCAAAGCGCTTCAAAGGTCGACAGCGAAGATATTCAAGATTACCTACACAGAGTAGACACTATTGCACCTCTAGGACATCACGTTTTGATCTCTAAATTCTCTCTTTATTCAGACCTTAAAGAGTACCTCAGACGTTGCACAGATCAAAAGATCGTTATTTTGGCTGGTGCCTCTATTTTGGAAAAACTATATAACGAGCAATTTTACAACCACCTTCAAGGCGGAATTTTGCAGGCCTTTGGAACTCTTTTTGATAACGACACCCAGCTATTTATCTATCCATTTAAGTCAGATAAAATTTGTCAAACTGCTCATAGTTTTCATCCAGACAGTCACTTGGATTACCTGCACAAACATTTATTGGAAAACACAAAAATCGTCGACCTCTCCAACTGTGACGACTTAGATACAACCATTGATTCCGCCAAAGTTCGCGAACTCTTAGAACAAAACAATGACCAATGGAAAAAGTTCGTTCCCAAAAAATCTGCCGAAGTCATAATAAAAAATCATTACTTTCAAAAAAAGTAAAAAGGTGTCTGATACTTATTCC
>JAGRAG010000175.1 GCA_020435025.1 Bdellovibrionales bacterium
TGAAATATTTTATTTTCAAAACTGACCATTTGGCGACAGCCTCTATAAGTTCTATCTTCTTCGGACCCCCACTTCAACTGCGTATTCTCCTCGGCTCCCGAAAAGACTTGGAGAAGTTGCGGTAATCCAGATTTTGTAGATGTTATTTCTTGAAACCCGAACGGTCTTGCGCTCTCCTTCGTGTAAATTTCCTTCTAGTTCCACAAGACGGTCTGCAGTTCCATTGCGGTATTCAATAAGAACGCGCGTGACTTTTACGAGATTCGAGCTGCCTTTTAGTGACAATACAGAAACGAAATCGTGATGAAAGGAGAAGCTCTCCGTTTCTTCGACAACTTTTGGAACTTTAGAGGTTCCAACTAGTTGAAATTGAACGGGAGAAGGACGCCGAAGCGGGTTGACATGAGCGACGATTTTTAAAACTTTGATGTGTCCATCCAATCGAAGTTGCCAAGCTCCGGGTGTTTGTTGGTGTAGTGGACTGAGCTGTATCACATCATAAGTTCGAATGCCGTGATTACGAAATTTCCGGGGATCGCCGTCGACTCTCTTTCGATCATGTTCTCTTTGATTAATGGTTAAGGCGATTGTGCCATTACCAAACTCACTTTTGGCATAGACTACGACGGAAGCCAGTTGACTCCGTTGAAGATCAAAATGACGGTGCTGGCGTTGAATCTCTTGGCGAATGCCTATGATTTGAGCGCTACCTGTATAGAGACGGTCATTCATCTCCAATGTGAGGCGGTCGGCTAGAGCCGAGTACGACAATGCGACGCTTATAAATAGTGTATTAATATAAATAAGATATTGTATTGCTTTCATGTTTTCCCCCTTAGTATGAAAAAAAGTAAGCAAGAAGGGGGCCAGTGAAACGGTGTCAAAATGACCTTGGTTGACATTTGCTTCAATGTAAAAGTAGCAGTTTGTTAAGAATCCATGGACGTTCCTAGGGAGATCATATATAGCTTCTAAAAGTAAATTTTTAGGGGGAAAATCAGTGCCAAAATATCTATTGTCTATTGTTGTTCTTTTATCTTCCATTTCTTCACTTGCAAAAAGCGAAGCCGATTTGCGACGTGTTCACAAAGCCACTTGCCCAGGTTCGTCAAGAGCGGCCATCTTGTATTCTCCACAGTTGAGCCCTTTAGAGGAGCACTCTTTAAAATATAAGATTCAGCTGAAATTGGTTCCGCTTTTTTGTGACTTCAAAAATCGTCAATTGATCCCTTATCATTTACAGTCTGGCGAAGGTGTCTCTTTATATAAAGATGATTTTACCCAATTTTTTCCTGATGAGTTTGTTATGGATGCTGGAAAACGCCATGAATTCAAAATGAGTGACTTGTCGGATGAAGAGTTAAGAAATGAAGTTGCGGACATTTATGCGACAGTTGGTATTCCAAAAAGATACTTTGCCACATCTTCTCGTGAAACTTTAGAGAAATTGCTTCGAAAAAATTTAAGAACCATTAATGACTCAGAAATGGGAGCTTACTATCCATTAGAGGTGGAGATAGATCTACAGAAGGTTCTAAACAAAAGGGAAAGTTTAAAGCTTAAAGAGGGAAAGCCTTTTTTGTTTCACTTTAATGTTAATGTTCATCTCGGTAATATTTTAATTCCATATAGATTGATAGTGACCTATACACCTGACTCCTCATTTGAGTTAAGAATGCAAAGAATGAGTGTTTTACATTAAGTTAAGAATAGAATAGGGAATTTTCGCATCAGACTAAGCGGAAATTCCCCACTGTGTTGCCAATATATAAATCCAAATTCCTAAAAGTAGGCTCCAATTGACAGCATAGGCTGTCGCTCGTCGATAAACATTCTTGTTTGAAAGATGAAAATAAGCATGCATCATTCGTGAAATAAAAAAAGCCCAAACTAAGGAGATGGATACTCCGTTGACAAGATTCAGGGCTATTAAAATTCCGACCGTAGCATAATAAATAAGAGGGAGTTGAAATTGATTGTCGTAGTGGCGTTCTATCAATCGAACCTTTTCAGATACCTTATATTGCGAGTGATAAGCTTTAAAGTACCGGCCGTCTGTCTCGCCTTTCTGAACGGAAATACTTTTAATGCGAAAGCCGATGAGAACGATGGCAAAGGTGTAAATGAGATTTAAGAAAAGAGGGAGCAGGATAGCAAAGGTATTCATTATTTGTCCTTTTCAAATTGTTCGCTAATTTTATAGGAAAGAATTGGCTAGGACAATGACCTAATGTTTCTTAAAACAATCTCTCTTTTCCTTTTTAAGGATCCCTGGCACGATGTGAAAATGTCAGATCTAGATATGGGTATTATTGCATTGGTCGCTCTATTTACTTCGGTGCTATCAGGTGTCGCAGGTATGGGAGGCGGGATTACTCTATTGGCAGCGATGACCTTTGTGGTGCCTTTACCGGCACTGGTTCCTTTGCACGGTACTACGCAACTTATCAGTAATTTAAGTCGGGTATTGATGCTTTTAAAGTATATTCACAAAAAGATATTTTTCTTTTTTTGCTTGGGTTTACCTATAGGGGTGATCGTTGCCACTCAGCTGATCGTGAATCTCTCATCTAAAACTCTTCCACTGGTTTTGCTTTTTGTACTGATTTCTTATGCTTTGTTTAAACCCAAAAAATTGCCACCTCTCAAGCTGCCGTTTTCTGCCTTTTTTTTCGTCGGAGTGATTGCCGGTTTGTTGGGTATCTTGGTAGGAGCCACGGGACCGTTCTTGGCCGTCTTTTTTTTAAGGAAGGATTTGAAAAAGGAAGAGATTGTAGGCACTAAAGCCATTTTACAGATGTCGGTTCACTTTTTGAAAATTCCAGCTTATCTTTATCTTGGCTTTAACTATCATGATTATACGATTCTTATTTTGGTGTTAGCAGTGGCTTCACTTTTAGGTACCAAATTAGGAGTCCATTTACTTTATAGAGTAAAGGAGGAAGTGTTTCATTTGCTGTATCGAATAGCATTATTGGCGGCACTGTTTAGGCTGGGCTATATGATTGTGAATTAGAGTGATTTTTAATCCATCTTTTTGACCCATGAAAGGAAACTTGTTACATTGACAGATGTGTCAGATGAAGTACGAGAAAAAATCAAATCGGAAATTCTAGAAGTAGAATGGGAGCCGTTGGCAGAACATCATCAGAGAGAGGCTGTGGTGGTGGTTTCGGAGTCTCTTAATTTGATCGATGTTGCTGAAGCGGTCATTCAAGATGATGTTGATCAGTTAAAGGGTTGGCTGAAAAGTGTTATGGTATATAAGCCGGCACCGGATCAGGTAACTCAATGGTCTGCTACTCATCAAAAGTTTTTATGTGTTATTGTACAACCTTATGTTTTGGTGCAAATCATTCCAAATTTGGTTACATCTTCAGTCCATTAATATAAAAAAAGTAAAAAGCGCTTGAGCTATTCGGACACAAAGTCAATCATCGGTATATAGTGATTGTCGTAAAGAGTGAAGAGTTCTTTTAGCGGTATAATTCTGAGATCTCCGACTTTCTCTTTTTCAACTAAAGAGCGGCTGCTGTCTTTGGCGAGAAATCCAATCGTATTACCTTGATGATCTTTTTGAGTACCTACAAGGGTAACGCCATGGAATGCCACGATAAATATGGTTTGACGATCCGTCGTGAAAAACCGCTGTTCGCTCATTTGTGATAGTGCTTCTAGTGGTGCCTTAAAATCGATTTTCCTTACGGCATGATGAAGAACGGGAGCGTTTCCTTTCTCCAGTTCTTGTTCAAGTGAACGAGTCATTTGCATGCTTGTGGGTTTGGGATGATTTTGCCCAGCAATCCATTTGAGCTTGATGCTATGTGACTGAATTGGAGGAGTATTTTTGGGATACAAATGGCCATTCAAAAATTGATCCCAGTATTGAGCAACGATCACGCGGATAGCCTCATAAGCCTTGTTTGAGGCAGTGACTTGCGAAGTGGCCTGATTGATTTCGCTTTCGAGTCTTTGCAGGATCTCATTTTCATAATTTCTAAGAGCAATGATATCTACGGATGCGCTTTGAATAAAGTGAAGCCAGTTAGGTTTTAAGCGATGGAATAGGTTCAAGCTTCCATCTTCAACTAGAAATCGGAAGGTTCCTTTTGGGGCATCAGGCATCGAAAAAGGATTTCTTAGCGAGCTTTGGTTCTTTGATTCTAAAATAGCTAACATTGCCGGAATTCTTAGAAGATGGAGATGATGGTCTTCTTTAAGCTTTCTGACTTCAACTTCAATTGAAGACATTGCTGATTCAAAATAGCAGGTTGCAAAGCACTGCCGATGATAGACAATCCCATTTTCAGCGTGGATCAACTTATGAATACGACGATCGATGGAGACTGTGGACTGAGCAACTCCCCGAATGCACTTCGCAGGTGCTGTTGGATCAGCCGCGGATACAGAGAGAGGTCCTGTCAGTATGACAGATAGTGCTCCGATCAGGAATTTTCTAAACAGATTTTGTTCTGTTTTTACAGTAGCAGTAGGAATTGGCATATTGAGGACTTATCATAAATTTGATTTGCGTGACAAAAATAGTGCTTCTAAGGAAAATTTTAAAAACTGCGTTGAAAAAATATATAAAAAGTTCAGGCCGCGAGGAGTTTCCAAACTTCTGTTATTGAGCAGGGAATTACAATATGCGGTTACCCTGATGAATTGGCTGCAAGACTTAGCTTTTTTATATTTTTTAAAAACAGTGTGATTTTAAGTCTTTGCCATAGGTTTTTGTTGCCGAGTGGTCGATAAAATTGACCGCTCGTATATCGAAAAAAATCTACATAGAATCCTCGGGGTGCCCATAGGACATCGCCAAGTTTCAGTAAGATTTT
>JAGRAG010000176.1 GCA_020435025.1 Bdellovibrionales bacterium
TCTAAAAAAGGAGCCGGGAGCCTATTTCAAGACTTTAGTCACATTTATTTAATGAGACACAATTGTCTCGTTTTCTAATTTTTTAAGACCAATTCCGAGTTCTTTGAGATTTGCATCAATCAAAGGAAAAATTACTGGTCCCATTCGACATTCCCCCTTAAAATGATCGCATGAATATACTTGCAGAATACCTCCAGTCATTTTTCTCTAGTCTCGGCCCTTTTATTATTTTACTCGGGTTACTTATCTTTGTTCATGAACTTGGCCATTTTTTAGTGGCCAAATTCTTTGGCGTTCGGGTGGAAGTTTTTAGCTTGGGCTTCGGAAAAAAAATCGCTCAATTTGTTAAAGGTGATACAACGTATTGTCTCTCTTTGATTCCTTTAGGGGGCTACGTAAAAATGTATGGGGATGACCCAACAAAAACAGTCCCTGAATCTGAGCAGAAATTTGCATTTTTATGTAAACCCGTTTCTCAAAGAATTGCGATTGTCTTAGCTGGTCCTTTAATGAATTTCTTTTTTGCCGCATTTCTTTTTACAATGATAGGACTTTTAGGTCAGAAAGTTCCTGATTCTTCCATTGGAGACGTTGCCGTTGGTTCAGCTGCCTACGAGGCCGGTTTTCGATCTGGCGACCGAGTTCTTTCTGTAAGTGGTACGGCTGTTCAGACTTGGAAGGAGTTCTCAACGATTCTTGAAGACAGTGGAAAGGTAAATCTGAATATCACTGTAGAACGCGAAGGAGAAACTGATCGTCCCTCTATTTCTGTGACGCCCACATTAATTCAAAATCCCAATGTCCTAAGCCTTAAAGAGTGGATTGGCGACATTGAAGGGATTCAAGTCACTTCTAAAGCTCCGATTTTTGGGATATCGAACCCACAAAGCCTTGCTGGAAGTTTTGGTTTTCCTAAGGTCACCTTAATCACTTCTATTAACGGCGAGAAGATCACCTATCTGAGAGAAGTCGGACCACGGTTACTGTCTTTGTATAAGAAACAAGAAAATGCGGAGATTACTTTTAAGTCTTATGACTACGATGAGAAGAAAGACTCAGAAGAAAAGACCTTGGCTATAACGACCAATGAGTGGCAGGCCCTGTCTTCTAATAACTATGACAACGGCAACGCTCTTTTAAAGGCCATTGGTTTTCACGACTCGCAATTAGTTTTATTAGTTATAAAAGAGGGCTCTCCCGCCGATAAAGCTGGGCTGCTCAAGGGGGATCGTTTAGTTTCCCTAAATCAAAAAGACTTATCCAGTTGGGATGAAGTTGTCGAAACAGTCAAACAATATAAGAAAGACAGTGGACCTGTTGAGTTTATAGTAGAGCGCGATGGTCAAGAGCAAAAACTCAATATTGTTCCTGAAATGACCGAGCTTTTAAATAATCAAGGACAGGATGATCATCGTTTTACAGTTGGAATTGTGCCCGCTTTAGCTATGGTGACCGGTCCCCATACTTTGATTCAATTTTCAAATCCATTTAAAGCGCTCTCTTTTGGTTTTGAGCGAACACTAGAATGGTCTAAATTAGTCGCTGTTAGCTTTGTTCGCCTTTTCCAAAGAAAAGTCTCAACTAAAAATATCGGTGGCATTATCACCATTGGGAAAGTGGCCGGAGAATCCTTTAGGGCTGGCCTTGATCGCTACCTCACAATGATGGCTATCATTTCGATCAATCTTTTCCTTTTAAATTTACTACCCATTCCTATTTTAGATGGTGGCCACCTCGTATTCTTTTCCATAGAGGCTCTGCGTGGTGCCCCATTAAGTTTGCGAAAAATGGAGATTGCTCAGCAGATCGGCCTTGTGTTATTGATCAGCTTGATGGCAATGTCTCTATTTAACGATATTTCAAATTTGCTTAGCCCGTGGTAATGAATCAGCCTCTTCTTGTCTTGGCTAGTGAGACCAGCTCCCCTATGGGGAGCATTGCTTTGTTACGCAAAAGCCGACCCAATGCTTCGACCGAAATTTTGTTCCATAAACAGTGGCTAAAAGAACGTTCCCACAGTGAAATGATAACTTTGAAAACCATCGAAAGCCTCAATGAGTGTGGAGTTTCCCTTGAACAATTAAGTGGCCTTGCCGTAGGTGTTGGACCTGGCAGTTTTACGGGTGTCCGAGTGGCCATAAATTTTATTCGCTCTCTAGGATATTCTCTTAATATCCCCATCACTTCTCTGTCCTCTTTGCTCGCTCTTGCGGGGCCCTATTTACACCCTGGTGAAGCGCCAGTTTTATCGATGGTCAATGCCTATAAAAACTTACTCTATGTTGCCGCTTACCAACGAACCAAAGAAGGTAAGGTGCAAACTCTACTAGAACCACAGGCTCTGACAGCTACGGTAATAGAATCAAAAATTAATAAGCCTCACCTTGTTGTCGGCGATGGATGGCCGGTTTTTGCCAATCAATTTAGTCCTGCATTTTCTCAAAGAAATCAGATTCTTTCTGAACCAACTTTGTATCCTCTAGCTAAAGATCTAGGGGCCTTAAGTCTAGATATGGGTTGCCTTGCCCAGACCTCCGACTGGAGTCAGGTGCGTCCACTTTATATACGTGCCTCAGAAGCCGAAGAGAAACTGAAAGTGGGACTACTAAAGCCCCTTCCAGAACTCTAAGCTTTTGAGGAAACGGATGTCGCGTCGACGCCATGAAGACAATCACAACTATCAACTGCGAGGTGTCGCGCAAGCGGGTTCACATATTATCGCAGTGGGTGGCGGCAAAGGCGGCGTCGGAAAATCTTTTGTCAGTTCAAATATTGCTATTTTTCTTGCAAATATGGGCTACAAAACAACACTTGTTGATCTTGATTTAGGATCCGCCAACCTACATACCTACATGGGCCAAGGACAGCCTCAACTCTGTCTGGGAGATGTCGCCCGCAAGAAGTCACTTGTTCTTGAGGATGTCGCCATACCTACCCAGTTTCCAAATTTAAGTCTTGTCAGCGGTGCAAACGATTCGCTCCATATGGCCGATGCTAATATGCAAGAGTTAACGAACCTGATGCGTGCTGTATTTTATCACCAAACCGACTTTACTATCTTGGATTTAAGCGCCGGCACGCATAACACTACGTTAGATTTTTTTCTAATGGCCCATGATCATGTTGTGACTGTGACTCCCGAGCCCTCTTCCGTAGAAAATGCCTACCGATTTATGAAGGCCTGCTTTTATCGCAAAGTCCGCCGATTTGAACGCCAACTGCATATTACCAAACATATTCAAAAAATTATGGCTAATAGCCAAGAAAACGGGGTGAAATCACCCGCAGATCTTCTTTATGTTGTCAGTGAAAAAGATCAAATCAACGGCCACCGTTTAAAAGAAGTTATGGCCAAGTTACAATTTGAACTTATTGTAAACCAAGCACGCACACCAGCTGACCACAATTTAGGTGGATCCATGAAAACCATTATCGAAAGATATTTCGGTTTACCCGCTCGATTTCTAGGACATCTTGAATATAGTGACACAGTATGGCAGTCTTTAAGAAAACATCGTCCTTTGCTGCTCGAATATCCTCACACTCCTCTTTACAACCAACTCTTACGAGTCACGAGAAATATCGCAGCACCAGCGGCAAAAAAAATTGTAGTCTAAGCCCCATTGGAGTTAACCTTTAATTGATGAAAAGCGGAAAAAGGCCAAACTATTACGAACTCTTAGAGATCTCCCCCGATGCTCCACAGCATGAGGTCGTCGAGGCCTATCGCCGTGCCAAGGAGACCTACTCACCAAATAGTCCGGCCCTTTATTCGATGTTTTCTACAGAAGAAGCCACGGAGCTTTTACAACTTATTGAAGAGGCCTTTTTAACATTAAATAATCAAGTGACTCGCCACGAGTATGACATGACTCTGGGACATGCAAAATTAACTGCAGAGGCCAGCTATGGACTGCCCGATTTCGATGCTCCCATTGTGACGGTAGATAATTTGAAGACACCAACTTCAAATACCTCACAGCCCGTACGACCCAATAGTGCTACCGGCATTTCAGAGGTTCCTTCTGGTTTCGCCAAAAATAAATTTGGTGTCTATGAAGTCAATGATGAGTTAGAAGCTGAAATTGAGTCTTTAACTCATGTCGATGGTCCTTTTTTACAAAAGATTAGAAACTATCGAAGTATTAATATTGAACAACTCAGCCAAGAAACTAGAATTAGCCGCTCTTACATTCGTGCCATCGAGGCAAACGATTACGAGGCACTCCCAGCTC
>JAGRAG010000177.1 GCA_020435025.1 Bdellovibrionales bacterium
TATTGACTTAAGAAACAACGGCGGTGGCTCCCTTGGAGATGTTCTGGCGATGGCCAGCTTTTTCATTCCTGAAGGGCCACTTCTTTACACTAAAGACAGCAAAGGCACGGTAGAAGCTTATCATGATTTGGATGGTAAGGAAGTCGCCTATATGGGGCTGTTGGCTGTTCTTATAAACGGAAAAAGTGCTTCTGCGTCGGAAATCTTCGCTGGCATCATCAAAGATTACAAGCGCGGTTGGATTGTTGGAACAACCTCATACGGAAAAGGCTCAGTTCAAACTATGGAAAACATAGGTGACAGTGGAGCCATCAAATACACCAATCTCCAATTTTTCCTTCCCTCAGGCTCCTCCACCCAAATGGGTGGAGTTGTACCCCATGTGCTACTACCCAGCCCATACCTCTACCAGGGAAAAAGAGAAGAAGAACTGCCTCACGCTCTTCCTTGGTCAAAAGTGGTCGTGCCCGAACTCCCGTATCAAGGAAAGGCGGATTATGTTGCCGAGTCACTTTTTAACAGTGCACAATCTAGAATCGTCAAAAATCCAGATTTGACTTTTCTTCAACGCCTCTCTGTTCTCTATCGTAAAGACAATCCTCTTAGAGGCAAAGCTTTAGACACCAAAATTGTTGAACTCGAAAATGATCGACGTAAAGCCAAAGGCCTTAAGGCTATCACCTATAAGCAGTTTAAAAAAGAAGAAGACCAACTGGCATGGTGGTATGATCAAAATCTAGATCCAGAGAAAGACCCACTTGTTCAAGAATCAGCCACTATACTCAACGAAGGAATATCACTGTTTCACTAAGTAGAGCCTGTTTAGAACCGAAGCAAAAAAATGGCGTCACAACAACGCCATTTTTTTGTATGAGAACTCGCTCCTGTCAAGGCTCCTGAGTCCAACCATAGGTATAGCAGCTCTCTCTTAAGCAGCTAATCGCGTGCATCACTCTTCCGGCAAAATGGGCTTTCCATCCATAACGAAAACAGTCGGCGCTTTCACAAACCACATTCATTTTTAGAAATTGGTCCTTTGCTTGGGTCCAACCTTGATGAGCACAATCATTATTTTGGCAACGTACTTGCTGAATCACTTTTTTCGTTTTTTCATTTATAACATCATAGCCATATTGAAAACATTGACCTTGTAGGCACTCATAGCGCTTGGTCAAACCAGCACTACTTGATTCTATCCATCCGTATTGCGAGCATTCTTCATTGATGCATTGAATATCAAAACTGGTTCCAAAAGAGTCATAGGCCTTCCAACCTGATTGCAGACAATTTTGTTCGTTACAAACCACATCCAATCTGGCCCATACTGCCGTTGTCCAAAAAGACAAAATCAACAACAGAAATCCTCTTCTCATGATGCCCCCCTTTAAAATATTCGCTTCATTCTAAAACAGACGTTAGACTAAAGGTACCAGTATCTTTTTAGTTTCGATATTCGAACTAAAGTCCATATATTGGACAGTTCTTAACACGTTTAAAACAGATATAAATTTGATCTAAATATCCATTATATGGACTTTAGTTCGAATATCGAAACTAAAAAGATACTGGTACCTATGACTCTTCTCGTTTATTCTATAGTTCATGTCTCAAGAATATAAAAAAGTCATATTCGATAACATCCATGGTTACATCACACTCAATCGAGCCGAAGCCCGCATTTTAGAAACACCTTATTACCAAAGATTGCGGTGGATTCGGCAACTTGGGTTTTCCTTTTACATCTATCCAGGCGCTACCCACACCCGTCACGCCCACGCACTTGGAGTGTTGGAGGTTATGCATAAAGTTCTGATTAGTATTGGCAAGTCAGTACCTGATTCCAAACTGTTTAACCCGAAAGCTCGGGACGAGGCCACACAGTTTCATAAAACGATGCGACTGGCAGCACTTCTCCATGATATTGGGACCTTTCCCTTTTCTCACTCTATTGAACTGGCCTACATCAATCACTGGCGGCAGCAGAGTCGATCAGGAGGAAAAAAACCACCTGTGATGGCCAATCACGAGGAGCTCGGTAGTCACATATTGCTCAACACTGATTTTAATGATGGCATTACCCAAATCCTTAACGAAGAGGGAATTGATCCTAAAGAACTCTCATTAATCATCTCTGGGACTTCAAAAAATCGACTTGCGAATCAATTGCTGCATTCTGATTTGGATGCCGACCGTATGGACTACCTCTTAAGAGATGCCCATCACACGGGTGTAAAACTAGGACTCTATGATTTTGATTTGCTCATTCGAAATATGGTTGTTCACGACCACAAAGGTATTGAGACTCTAGCTGTTCAGCAAAATGGCATGCATATGGTGGACAGTTTTCTCGCCAGCCGCTACTTCTGGTATTCGCAGATTATTAATGATGGAACGGGTTACAAATTCGATCTCATAGCTGCTAAGATCTATGAGTACTTTTTAGAAAACGGTCTCGCCTATTCATTTGAACATCTTATAAAAAAAGTCAGCCAAAGACCCAATGAGTACTTTACGTTTAATGACTCTTACTTTATGGCAAAACTCCATGAGTACTTAGCCGGTCGTATCACTCATCCCATGATTCGAGAACTCAGTGAGATGTTGGCTCGACGAATTCCCCCAGCTCAAGTCAAGCTTCCCCCTTTGACATCGACACTCATTGAAAGTATCGAACATAGAAAAGAGGTTGTTGAAAAGACCACGCAGGTGGCTGAGTGGTTACAAAATGAAATCAAGAACATCAACCCCGAAGCTTGGGTGATCTTTGATATTCCCAATAGAGATGTGATGTTCACAAAAAATCATGATACTTTAGCAAAAGAGGTGAAAAAGAAAGATCTTCTGACTCTTAGAGATCCCATTAAAATACTCACCCATGAAAATGAATTGAAACTATTGATCGATGTGAATAACTCACTCACGTCCATTCTTTGTCAGTACCGAAATTTCATTCCCCGATTTTATACGAGTCCAAAGATCTATGAGGCCCTTAAAGAAAAAAAGGTCCTTGATAAAATCAAAGACCTTTCCCTATAAATCTCCTGAAATACTGTGTTTCGAACTATCTGACTTTTCTAGGAGCTGGTGGAAACTCATTGGGAGATAAGCTCCCATCTTTGTTGAGATCCAACTCTTCGAAAGACAACGCTTTCCCTGCATTTTGCATTCGCCGTCCTTCTTTAGCCCGCTCATTCATACGGGCTGCTCGAAACTCACCCAGTTCTTGAGACGAAATTTTTCCGTCTTTGTTCTTATCAACATCTTGAAACTGTGGCCGCATCACCATTCCTCCTCGCATCTTTCGTCGACCCCGGCCACGGCCAGGAGGTCCGTTAGAAGGAACCATCGATGGATCGGGATTTACATTCACTTGAGTCGGCGTCGGATTCTCACCATCGGATGATTTTTTAGCAGTAGCTTGAGCGAAGCTCTCCCCAGTCATGAAGATAAGTAGTAAGGAAAAAATGAGGACTTGAGTTTTAGTTTTCATAAGTCACCTCTCTTTTTCTATCTTATACAAAAAAGCGAGAACAAAAAAAACAGAATTCTAAAGCTTTCATTGGAAACCTTCGACTTGAGGTATTTTTTCCCCTTTAGCTCAACTCCATTTTGGCAATGGTTTGAAGCTGCATATTGCTTGTTCCTTCATAGATCTGTCCGATTTTCACATCGCGAAAATATTTTTCAACAGGATATTCTTTCGTAAAGCCATTGCCACCAAAAAGATCCACAGCCATAGACGCAATTCGCTCTCCAACACGTGAAGAATGAAGTTTTGCAATGGCCGCCGCCTCCACAAAGTCAGCACCAGCATCTTTCAATCTAGCCGCATTGTAGACCGCCAAACGGGCTGTTTCGAGCATGACTCTCATTTCGGCAATTTGAAACTGAACCCCTTGAAAAGAACTGAGTGGCTTTCCGAACTGTTCCCGTGTTTTTACATAATTCACAGTGGCCTCGTAGGCACCTTGGGCAATCCCTACCATCTGTGCTCCTATACCGATGCGACCCTCATTAAGAGTTTCAATAGCAATTTTATAGCCTTTCCCAACTTCACCAAAGACATTGGCCTTAGGTACTTTGCAGTTTTCAAAAAGCAGCTCACAGGTAGAACTGGCCCGAATACCTAATTTGTCTTCCTTTTTGCCAACAGTAAAGCCTTCCATACCACGCTCAACGATAAACCCGGTGATTCCTTTATAGCCTTTTTCTGGGTCAATATTAGCAAAAACCAAAAAGATGTCGGCCTCATTAGCACTGGTGATCCAAAGTTTATGACCATTTAATACATAATGATCCCCTTTGTCTTCTCCCCGAAGTCGCAAGGCAAAGGCATCCGATCCACTACTGCTTTCACTGAGTGCATAGGCACCAATAGACTCTCCAGCTAATTTGGGGAGATATTTAGCCTTTTGCTCATCCGTTGCCCAACGCAAAAACGCATTTGTCACAAGTGTGTTTTGCACGTCTACCAAAACACTCACCGAGCCATCAATACGCCCCAATTCTTCAATCGCAAGACACGCCATCGTAAAAGTGCTTTCCGCACCTCCGTACTGTTCAGGGCTTTCAATTCCCATCAGTCCCATCTCAAAGAGCTTTCCAATAAGGCCTTTATCCATCGAAGCTTCCTGATCCATTTTTTCCACCAGAGGTTTGATTTCCGATTCTGCAAAACTGCGAATCGCTTCTTTAAAGGCCAATTCATCTTCTGATAACATTGTGAGTGCGGGATGAGTGTCCGACATGATCTGTGCTCCTTATATACGTTTCCTAAAAAGTGCCAGCTCTCCCCTATATAGGCAACGCCAAAAGGCGCCTGACACTTTTTCCAGTCCATCCTGCGTCATTTTTAAAGCTCAACAGACTTGCCATATTCGGTGTGGTCAGTATAGGCTCCCTACAATGCAGAATATTGTACGAGTTCTTATAGCAAAACCTGGGTTAGATGGCCATGACCGTGGCGCCAAAGTTGTGGCGCGTGGTTTGCGAGATGCTGGCTTTGAGGTGATTTACACAGGACTTCATCAAACTCCGGAAATGATCGTTACCGCTGCCGTGCAAGAAGACGTTGATATCGTCGGTCTA
This sequence comes from Bdellovibrionales bacterium, assembly GCA_020435025.1. Lineage (GTDB taxonomy): Bacteria > Bdellovibrionota > Bdellovibrionia > Bdellovibrionales > UBA1609 > JAGRAG01. The sequence continues at coordinate 5,089 of JAGRAG010000177.1, forward strand.
TCTATTTTATCTGGTGCTCACACACCCATTGTTAAAGAAGTGCAAAGACTTTTTGTTGAAAAAGGCATCGACAAACCCATATTCGTTGGCGGCATCATTCCCGATGACGACGCTGAAAGCATGAGAACCGCTGGCATAGCCGCCGTTTTCGGACCAGGATCTCCGATTTCCGCAATTGTTGATATGATCCGACAGACCGTCACCAACACACTGTAAAGCTGGTTCAAGCGGCACCTTTTACTTGCGAATGAAATTTCTGGTCACTTAAATATTTCTGCGGTATTGGCCTCCGACTTCGTACAAAGCTTCGGAGATCTGTCCAAGACTGCAGTAACGAGTGGCCGACATCAAAGCGGCAAAGATATTTTTTTCTTCTAAAGCGGACTGCTTGAGTTTTAATATTTCTCTTGATGCCGCTTCGCGATGTTTTTCTTTGTAGGCTTCGACATTGTCAAGCTGACGTTGCTTTTCCGATTCACTGGCTCTCGCCAACTCAATTTTTGGTGGCTCATATTCCGCCTCTAATGTTTTCGGATTGATAAATGTATTCACACCAATGATCGGCAACTGGCCGTCGTGCTTTAAATGCTCATAATACATCGACTCTTCTTGAATCTTGCCTCGTTGATATTGAGTCTCCATGGCTCCCAATACCCCGCCCCGATTGTTGATCCTTAAAAATTCCTCCAACACGGCTTCTTCGACAGCATCGGTGAGCCACTCCGTAAAGTAACTACCTTGATTCGGGTTTTCATTCTTAGTCGTTCCAAATTCCTTGTTAATGATCAACTGAATAGCTTGAGCTCTGCGCACCGATTCTTCCGTGGGAGTCGTGATCGCCTCATCATAAGCATTCGTATGTAAAGAGTTGCAATTGTCATTAATGGCAATCAAAGCCTGTAACGTTGTCCGAATGTCATTGAAGTCGATTTCTTGGGCGTGCAAAGAGCGGCCACTGGTTTGAATATGGTACTTCAACATTTGCGAACGCGCATTGGCTCCATAGTGATCTCGCATCGCGATGGCCCAAATTCGGCGTGCCACCCGTCCTAGGACATTGTACTCCGGATCTAACCCATTACTAAAAAAGAACGAGAGATTCGGAGCAAAAGCATCAATAGGAATTCCCCGACTGAGATAGTACTCAACATAAGTGAAGGCATTGCTCATAGTAAAGGCCAACTGAGTGATCGGATTGGCCCCAGCCTCTGCAATATGGTATCCGGAAATACTGACCGAATAAAAATTTCTTACCTGGTTATCGACAAAGTACTGTTGAATATCGCCCATCATTTTTAAAGCAAAATCAATTGAGAAAATACAGGTGTTCTGCCCCTGGTCTTCTTTCAAAATATCTGCTTGTATCGTCCCGCGAACACTTTGAATCGTTTTGGTTTCTAGCTCTTGTCTTTCAGCTTCTGATAGTGATCGGCCCAATTCTGACTCTTTCTTTTCAACTTGCTGATCAATAGCCGTATTCATAAAAAAGCCGAGCATAATAGGGGCTGGCCCATTGATTGTCATACTGACAGAGGTTCTTGGGTCACAAAGATCAAAGCCTTTATAAAGCTTTTTCATATCGTCTAACGTCGCAATAGAAACGCCACTTTCCCCGACTTTTCCGTAAATATCGGGCCGTTTTTCAGGATCTTGTCCATAAAGTGTGACACTATCAAAGGCGGTTGAAAGCCGCTTGACTTCACTGTCTTTAGATAAATAGTGAAAGCGTCGATTGGTTCGTTCTGGTGGGCCTTCACCCGCAAACTGCCGTCCAGGGTCTTCGCCTTCTCTTTTTAAAGGAAAAACCCCAGCCGTATATGGAAACTGGCCAGGAACGTTTTCATACCTTAAGTACTTAAAGCGATCTCCCCAATCCATTAGCTGAGGCACCACCACGCGCGGTATCTGCAGTCCCGATAAACTTTCCTTAACCAGACGCTGCTTGATCTCCTTACCCCGTACCACGTAGACGAATTCATCTTTTTTATATCGCAACTGGAGCTCTTCGAAGCTTTCTAATTGCGCCAGTTCGTCCCCCTTAAATTCCGAACGCAGCTCTTCTAACTTTTGACTCAATCCTTCATCTGTTTTTAGCGAAAGAACTTTATGAATCGCCCCCATCATAGAGGCTTTCTGACATAAACTTTCGGTTCGTTTTTTATAAGTTCGAACACAATCTACAATTTCAGCTAAATAATTTTGCCTTTCAACAGGAACAACCGATTGCTTTTGGGTATTTCGAAAAGAATCTCTGGCTTCCTTAGCCTTCTTCCATTCTCCATCTCTTTCTTTTTCAGCAAGTTTCTCACAAATTCCCAGAAAGAGCTGATTGACCCCTTCATCATTAAAGTTGGACGCCTGAGTCAGATACACAGGAACTTCTTCTTGCGAATCAAAAAGCTTCCGCGATCTTTTGTACTGCTTCATTACATCACGATGGGCGTCTTGAGATCCCCGATGATCCGCCTTATTGATCGCAATC
>JAGRAG010000178.1 GCA_020435025.1 Bdellovibrionales bacterium
TTTTATTTTCTAATAACTTAATTTATCGAGAAGTGTCCTTCACGCGTAGTTCCGCAGCTGCGGTGCAGACAGTTATGTCTGCTCCGTTTGGCGAGGACTGACTGAGCATGAAGGATACTTCTCGATAAATTAAGTTATTAGAAAATAAAAAAGGCCCAAAAAACATTGTTTAATGGACCTTAAAATTAATGTGGACGTTGCTATTACGAAACTTTTAACACAATTTTTACAAATTGTGACCCAAAAAAAACAAAAAAATTGATTATTTTGAAACTACGTTGGGAAATCACTTTGTAAAACAAATTTAAAATAAATGTACTCTTCATCAATACGCGATTGAAACTTAATGGATTGATCTCTCATATTTTCGAACATCTTTTTTGCCATCTCGTTATTTGCATAAGCCTTAGAACGTATTTCAGGAATCCCTTTTTCTCTTGCATATTGAAAAATCATTTGCGTGAGATAGGAGCCCATGCCCATTTGCTGATAGTCTTCTTTAACGACTGATGTGTAGTCGACATAGGGATCTGTTGGACTTCCCGAATATCTAGCAACGGCCACAATTTTATCTTCGAATTGACCGGGTTCTAAAATAACCATGGCCATGTTTCGATCATAATCTACATTAACAAGTCTTTGAGCCGCCTCGTGTGGCAATGATTCTGGTATTTTAAAAAATCGATGATAAAGGGTCTCTTTACTTAAAGAATAGAAGAAGTCCTGCAATCTTCTTTCATCGGTCATTTTTAGAGGCCTAAAAATAAATTCCTTATCTTTAAACTTAACTTTTCTCTCATAAGACTCCGGGTAGGATTTCAGTTGTTTAAATGATTTTTGGTCAAAGTGAACATAGTGGTTGTCCTTAACAAACTCTAACAGTTCATCGCGAAATTTTGGATGGGAGATATGTATCAGTTCTATGGCTCTCTGCCGAATCGTCTTTCCATGCAAATAAGCGACGCCATATTCCGTTACAATATAATGAACATCTCCTCGAGAAGTCACTACCCCGGCCCCGGGAGACAATTGACCTACGATTCTGGAAACAGTTCCATTTTTGGCCGTTGATGGAAATGCGATGATCGACTTACCTCCTTTTGAGCGGGACGCTCCACGAACGAAGTCGACCTGACCACCAATGCCACTAAAAAACTTGGAACCGATAGAATCGGCGCAGACCTGTCCTGTTAAGTCCACCTGCAATGCTGAGTTGATAGAAATCATTTTCTCATTTTGTGAAATGATAAACGGGTCATTTACAAAATCTGTGGGATAGAACTCAAACAGTGGATTTTGGTGAATGAATTCATAAAGCTCATTGGTTCCAAACGTCAGTGCTGACAGTGTCCGTCCTTTGAGCACTTTTTTTGTCGAATTAGTGATATTTCCTCGTTTCATCAGTTCGACAACGCCATCGGAGAAAGTCTCCGTATGAATGCCCAAATCATTCGCCTCGCGAAGATTCCGTAGCACCGCATCTGGAATCCCACCAATTCCCAATTGAAGTACTGCCCCATCGGGGATGAGTTTACTAATGTGCTGTCCAATTTTCTCTGTCACACCTTCGCTTGCTAAGCTTTCAACAATAGGCAGGGGTTCATCAGATTCCACAACATAGTCGAAGGCACTATACGGAACTAATGATTGACCAAAGGTTTGGGGCATATTGCGATTGACTTGAGCGATAACGATCTGTGCATGCTCAATTGCGGCTCTATTGATGTCGACACTGACCCCTAAACTGCACATTCCATTTTTGTCTGGCGGAGAGACCGAGACAAGAGCCGCCGATAAAGGGAACGAAGTCGACGCAAACAGTCGTGGGATTTCTGAAAGAAAAATAGGTGTGTAATCTGCCAGTCCTTTTTGAACAGATTGTCTTAAATTGGAACCGATAAACAGACTATTATCGCGAAAATTATCCTGATACGCATCCTTAGTAATATCTAAGTCACCCAACAGCATAATATGAATCAGTTCATTGTCCCTAAAGGCACTGGATTCTTCGCAAAGAGCTCTCATCAGAGCCATAGGCGTTCCAGCACCTCCTCCGACGACAATTCGTCCTCCGGGAGGAATTTTTTTAACGGCCTCACGAGCCGAAATAAGTTTTGAAGTTTTCCTTTGATTCCAAGTCATTTGCGATCCTATCGATTCACTATAAAATATAAAGAGTTACGTTATATTCTTATTTTTCAAAATTGGTAGAACATTTTCTATGGCATTTTAAAAAGACAAGCAAAGCCATTTGCTATTTGAGACTTTTTGTAGCTAACAGACCCTCAACGGAATCCATCCGCAATCAACGGCCGTGGTTTATGGAGTTTTTAATAAGATCTCAGAAAAATATGAAAGTTCGAGCCAGACCAACTTGGAAATAGAAACGTCGTTTAATTCCTATACACTTTTTATCTTGGTGAAACTCCCTCCCATAAAGACCTTTGCTGAAGGGAGCTGCTTTTTGTCATAATTTATCAATACAATTCAGGAAATTCAGAAGTGTTAGAGTCTCTGTGAAAAGCCAAAAGAGCAGAGATTTTAAGGGTTCACTTTTAAAGTGATCGCTTTGAACATACTGTGTCCGGAAAGGTAAAATTAATGTTGATATCGTTTCAACTCTTCTGATTTTTTGACAATAATTTATCCAATGAATGCTAAGTTTTTTGTTGATCTTTCAGTCAAAATTCTAAGCTTTTATTTTTTTTCTTCAACAATGCTTTGTAACCTTGTCGTGATTTGAATTTTAAAATTCTCCGAAATCCGAAAATATTTTAGGCATTCGCCTGATATATAATAAATAAAAACAATTTATTAAATTGGCCTCGGTTTTGATTAAAGAAATTATGAATCGGCTCCAATGTATATCTTTTGCGAGCTATGGGTAAGAGTCATAAGTTTATATGATAAAAATAGGGAGACCAACATGAAGTCCATTGAATACAAAATTAATTTTAAAACGTTGAGTTGTCTACTCACTTTGATAGGTCTAACATTTGTTCCCGGCCCCTCCATGGCAGATAACCATAAGTCCTTTAGACACAGTACGGAAGCTCATCACAGCTGCAATTGTGAAACCTCACAAAACATCACTGCGGGTCAAATGAGTGATTTGATGAATGTTTTAGATAATCTTCATAGTCAGTCAAAAATTTCTTGTTCCAGTCAGGACTACGATTGTGTTTTAGATGCCATCTTTGCGGTAATGAAGATGACCCCTACCGGAAAAATGGTCGCAGAAAAAATAAAACGGTTTCAGAAAGTTGGTGTTGGAGGTCAACCTCCTTTGTTGAAAGTGCGAGTGATGGAAAAAACAAATAAAAACGGTCCGGATGGCCGTTATGATGGACACTCCTCGCTAAATTTAACCGCCGTTCCTGTTGGTGGATTCGAAAAAGAGGACGATCTCCTGAAAGATCCAGACTTTATTAGAGTTGTGACCTATATGATTCACGAAGGGGTCCATGCTATTGCCCATGATTTTGCAAAGAAAGGAAAATTTCCTTCGTTTGATCCAGGAACCAAAGATAATGAAGCTCTTGCCTATTTTTATCAGGCAAAGTTTATCAGAGAACTTGGTGGAGTCGGTGTGGAATTTAAGGAGCCGAAAAAACCTATCTATTGGGACCTGTCTTCTTTAAGAAGAATTAAAGCCTTGCGAACGATGGGTATTCAGAAAGAGACTCCGACTCATGAAGCAAAAGATATCTTTGCCGAAGCTGAATTTGATGTCATTGATGATGCCGAGGCAGCGAGCGATGTTCGCCGATTGGCTCGATACTATGATTTTGTTCAACACAGTAAAGACCGCAGCGATCTCTGGGATATGACAGAAGATACCGTTCCTCAAGCAAGTAAAACCAGGATGGTAACGGATCTCATATTTGATGATGTGAGTTCCGATTATAATATGAAGCAAAGTTATGGATATCTAACCAATCGAATGTTCTTTTATTGGGATATGCCCGAGTCTAAGTCCGGGTATACGACAAAGGACTACTTTAAACATTTTCAGTCAGCACTTTCCGAGAGTGACTTCCATTCACTTGCAGACTCCAACCCTAATTATCCGACAGTAGATCCTCAAGGAGGTCACTGATCAGATTAGTATCCTTGAGAGTAATAGGCAATGACGGAAATCCCGAGCACCACAAGTCCAATTCCCCCAATTTGTGGTGCAAGGATCTGCTCTTTGTCTAAAAAAACTCCAATTAATGTTCCCCAAATAAATGTTGTGGCATACATGGGATAGGTAACAGAAAGCTTGCCTCCATATTTAAACCCAACAAGAAATAAAATCATGACACCAACAAAAAGAAGCATTCCTACGGCAATTTGCCAGTTTTGATACAAAGGGACTTCTTTTAATCTCTGTCCACCAATCTTATAGGCATATTGGCCTAGTGCCCCTATCATAGCCGCAATTAAATTAATGATTATGGGGAGCGTTTGGGACGAATTCACATTACACCTCTTTGGACCTATTTTTTAACTCTAAAACTTTTGATTCCACAAATTGAACTACCTGGTCGACAGTCCAATCAGATTGGATGTGCGTGGGTTCACCAATTTCCACCCTTCCTTCAAAGGGGACAAGTAGACCTTCACCACGTGGCAACGCCTTTCCTAAGCCCTCCATGTAGATAGGAATAAAGGGAATCTGCGGATGATTGACCAGTAAGATTCCAATTCCTTTTTTAAAGGGCTGCATGTCCTCTGGTTGCCCTCTTGATCCTTCAGGAAAGATCACAATGGATTTGCCTTCCTTTAAAGCCTTGTCCATAACCTCTATGGGATTTGGACCAGATCCGTCCTTACTTCGCTTGATCAAGATGACATTTATAAAGAATCGACTCAAAAGAGACATCAGCTTGGTTCGTCCAAAGTAGTCCGCAGCAGCAACAGGATAAACATGCTTTAGGCGACGAGCCGGGAGGGAGCTGAGAATGGCCATAGTATCTAAGTGACTGTTGTGGTTTCCTGTAACTATGAACTGAGGACATGTCTTTAAGGAGGAATTATCTCCTATACGGATACCTATCACCCATCGCAAAAAGTTTCGCATAAAAACAGAAAACAATAGAGATCGAACAACGTTCTTAACCAACATCATTAGGGAACCGTCCAAAGATGAGTGAGGTGGAAAAAAACCAGAGCCGTATAAGATAAAGAATCCAGACGGTCCATAATGCCCCCATGGCCAGGGATGGATGTTCCCATATCTTTAATGCCGAGGTCTCTTTTTATAGCAGAGATATTTAAATCACCCGCAAAACCAGAAAAGGAAATCAGACTTCCGGCGATCAGACTTTGAGTCACAGTGAAAGGCGTCAGGTAGCGCAGAAAATAAGCTAGTAGAGTTGTGCAGATCAATCCCCCTAAAAAACCTTCCCATGTTTTATTGGGACTGATTTTAGGAATAATCTTGTGCTTTCCTAACAGCTTACCCCAAATAAACTGTAACACATCATTAAATTGAGTAAGAAAAAGCAAATATAAAATATAAGCTTCATTTCCGGCTGTAAATCCTTGTGGAGGTTTAATAGCTAACAAATAAGCGATATGACTGAGGCTAAACACTGTAAGCATAAGGGCCCACTGAAGCTTCGCGGTGGACTGTGTGATGCCTTTGACTTCCCCGGTAAGAACGTTGCGGAAAGGTAAGATCATAAACATCACAACAGGGATCAGCACGATAAAGAGTCGGTAATAGCTAATATAAACACAATAAAATTGGATGGGAATGACTAAGTAAGCCCAAAACATAGCTCGCCGATCAGAAAAACGAAAATCTAAACGAGAGAGCATTTCTCGTAAAGCGACAAATGACAGAAAAGCAATGGCTATAATGGCGACGGTCTTGCTTAAAAAGATTGTGCCCACAAACAGAACATAAATAACCCACCAGGACTTTGTGCGATCAATCAGCTCCTTTAAGGGGGCATGCGGCTTAAAAATTTTCCAAATAAAAAACAAAATGGAAAAGAAAGTCAAAACACCCGCAATGCCTAAAAGAGACCAAGCAACTTCTGGGCTCAAGCCAAGAATCGATTTCATTGGCTTTGCTCCAAGAAATTTTTAATTTTAAAGAGTCTTCGAAAATTGGTAACGACGGTTCCAACGACCATTACTATAAGGGCCCAATAAAGAAAGGGTAGGGAAAAAGACCCTATTTTAAAAACGAATTCACATATTGCAGCGACCGTTAAAAGAGCCATTCGATGAGGTTTAGCCATCGGCCCCACAAAAAAGCTAGGAGTCCCCAATGAGCTTCCTAAAACCCTTATATAAGCAGTGAGCACGGCTAGTATGGATGCCGCCCATCCCAAATGAATCGCGTAAGGCTGAGGGGTACTAGCTAAAGCAGCGCCCATAATAATGAAAACATCTGCTAAACGGTCAGGAGCATCATTGAAAATATCTCCTAGTCTTGATTTTTTATGATGTTCAACAGCCACCATGCCATCAAACAGGTTACAAGCCAGTCGCAGTTGAATGAATAAAGCGGCGACAAGCAAGAGTAAGGGATTTTGATGAGAGTAAAAAAATGAGACCATAGACAATAAGGACATCAAAATACTCAGAAGAGAAATTTGGTTCGGTGTGATTCCTGATTGAGCCAACCAACGAGCTGTGGCTTGAGCCCATTGAGTGCTTCTTGTCTTTAACGGCCGACGTTCAATAGACATAACAGTTTAAACCTTTTGTAGAGACATTGGAAAATATTCAATAAATGTAGAAAAATGCTACGTTTACTTAAACTTCACCGCGAGAACTTGGTTGATTTCTAGCGACGCGTATCTGACAGAGCAATTTCTATGCCCGAAACAATTCATTTTTAAATATCTTTGGTGCCAAGCCAAAGTCCTACAAGCTAAGCAGATCTATCTGCATGGAAAAATCAATCAGATCTGAGTGGCTATGTGATCAATAAAAATCCCTTGCCCATTGTAATCAAAATCATCTGATTTTAATTTTAAAGTGATTGTGTCGCCTTTCACATAAGGCGAATACTTACCCGAGTGCTCGCCATTATATTTGATCACTTCTTCTCCATCAGAGTTCAAGATCGTTAAACTGTCACCAAATGTGAGATGAAATTTTTTAAAGTGCACAGCTATTTTATGGGCCCCAGGATGAGAAAGGGTATAGTACTGAACTGATGACAAAGGATAATCTTTAATGGCCAATTCCTGGCTAATGTGATTCCCATTAAAAGGATCATCGAGATCTAGAGGATGGGACTCATTGTTCAGTGCATAGTAGGCATTGACCACTCCGGCTGTTCGAATTTTTGTCCGCAGATGAGGATAAGTCTTGGCACTGTTTAAAATACGTCTTTTGAGTTCAGGAGCCGACAAGGAAGGGTCTTTCGAAAGCATCAAAGCTGCGACTCCTGAAACAAAAGGCGCAGCCATAGAGGTTCCGGATAGTGGCTTGATCACTCCGTTTAAGGCATAGGATGGGATGTCCTCACCAGGAGCTGCGATATCGACGTCTTGGGCGCCATAATTAGACGCATGTCCTCCGGCTTCCCAGAGCTGGGCTTGATTGTTTACCGCAGCTACGGAAATGAGATGATCACTTTTAAAGGACGCTGGATAAAAAGCCCCAGCCTTTAAGTCGTAGCCCTCATTTCCAGCAGCAGCCACGATTAAAACATTCTCACGCTCAGCTCGTCGAATGGCTTCAACGAGCTCTTTGGGAGGCTCATAATCATCGACATCATTGTCTTCTCCCCAAGAGCAATTGATCACTTTGGCCCCCATGTCCATTGCATAATGAAGGGATTTGGCGGCATCCTCAGTCGATCCTCTGAGCCCCGAATCTAACCATTTTACTGCCATAATCCGCACCTTCCAGTTGATTCCGGCAATGCCCAAACGGTTATTGCCTTGAGCGCCGATAATTCCCGCAATATGGGTTCCGTGTTGGTTGTCATCGGTGGGGTCGTTGTCGTCGTTGGCAAAGTCCCAGCCATAGATGTCATCCACATAGCCATTGCCGTCATCGTCTACATTTGGCAATCCCTCTTTTTCTTTTTGATTGACCCAAAGGTTTTTCTGCAAATCGGGGTTTTTTAAATCGATGCCACTATCTGAAACCGCGACAATAATTTCTCTTGAACCAGTTGTAAAATCCCAAGCCCTTTCAATGCCTATATCTACGCCGCTGAAACCCGGAGTTTGCGCTCTTTCTAATTTTTGACCATCATTTTTAAGGCCCCACTGTCTGTTATAGTCCGGATCCATCGGCACCGTTTTGGCAAATACGGCTGTCGATAAAAATTTCAACACGATAACAACAAAAATAATTCTAATTTTCTTATTCCCCATTGGCCTCTCAACTTTTAAATTTAGAGGAATTCAAAAGGAGTCAGACTCCTGGGGCAACGCTGAAAGAGAAAATGGCTAGAAATTGGAAATTACTCCCAATTTCTAAGCGACATATTTTCTCAAAAGGAAAAGTTTTCGTAAACGATTGGCCGTTCTTATTGTAAGTAGAATTGATTGCTATAGGTTTGACCATTCATGACAACATAGATGGTATACACCGTATTTGGTGTATGAAAGCCCTTGATGCGAAGGTGAAAATTATCCCGTTGATCTTGGGTGGTGAATTTCCAACTTGCTGCAGCATTGGCATTCCAATAGTCCTCGCCAAAATAAGCCTGCCAGCGATCACTAGAACTGGTGCCTTGGCCTTTAACGATATAGATGTCTTTCGCTGCACTAAGATTGGCCACATATAGATCTATTACTAAGTCCCGACCATACAGATGGCTCGATATGTAGGAAGAACTGATACCGATAACACCATCGAGGGACTGTTGTTGAGCCAAATAAGTGCCGGTGTTATTCGGAAAATTAGCTGTTGAAAAAGAAGCTTGAGCCGTCCCTACCAATATCAAAGAAATCAAAGTCACTACGAGTTTTTTCATGTTTTCCTCCCTAGGAAGTTCTGTTTTCAAGGAGGTTGTAATCTTTAAGCCCTAATAAAACTCTCCGTTTTTGGCCACATTATGGCTCTTTCCAGCCAAATCGACGAACCTGAGAGGGCAACTGACCCGTTAGACGGCGGAATGTCTCAATAAATCGAGACGTGGATTGAAAGCCAACCATTAAAGCCACTTCCGTGACGGACCTTTTACTGCTGGAGAAAAGAGAGATGGATTTTTGAATCCGAATTTGGTTTAGGATTTGCTTAGGAGACTGTTGGAACTCTTTTAGAAACAAACGATTCATGGTTCTTAAACTCATGCCTGAGCTTTTAGCGACCTCTTCCATACTCGGAGATTCTTCGAAGTTATTCATAAGGAGAGTGAGGGCCCCGATCAGTCGATCGTCAGATGTTTTTCTTAAAAGAGTGTCGGTGGAAATTAAGGGAGTAGACTTTTCATCATTTAGTAACTC
>JAGRAG010000179.1 GCA_020435025.1 Bdellovibrionales bacterium
CGCATTTATTCGATTTTTTTTTTTATAAATCTTTATGATGTAGGTATCCGTAAAGATTACCCCCACCAGTGGGAATGGACAGTATCTCAGTGGCTCATGGACTATCAGAACCAATTGAGTTGGGGGGATCGGCGTGACTTTCACAGAAGTCTTTTTAGATTAGATCCTCTCCGATTGTCGCTGACTTTAGCGACATTAAAAAAAGAATCTGAAGTAAAAAAGATAGATGTAAACCATGCGCTCAGTAAAGTCTTAAATATTCATTTGTCAAAGTTAAATCAGCCAATGACTTTTAAGATGCGGTCTGAGTTATTCACAGAAGTAGATGAACGGAAAACAGATATTAAAGCATTTACTAAGAGTGGAAAAAGTCCATACCGGAAGTTATATGGAGTCCTGCAGGTCTGTGAGTGGCCTACTGTAAACAAGGTGTTAGGCGAAAAGAGCCATGTGCCAAATATTTTGTATGTTAAGCACTGTGGGAAAGCTCTTTTTAATAGTGGTATCTATTCGAAAAAGGAAGTGAATGCATTTTTAACTAAATTTTCTAAGCTGCCATTTATTTCGTTTCATAGGGGATCTCTCAAGTTATTTGTAAAACTTAAGACGATACCCTTAGAAAAAAAATACTCTCCTTATGAATGGAAGAAAATTTTAGAATCAACAAGTATTTCTTATGATACTAAACTTATGGCCCACCATCCATTGTCAGCCATCGAAGTTGTACCTTTTTACCGAGTTAATTGAAAATTTATTTGTCATAAGAGCTGTTAATGCTTTTTATTGCATTTGTCTCGTCCACAAAAACAAGATGTGGTTTGTGGTTTTGTACTTCCTCTTCTGAGAAATTGGCAAAGCAGGCAATAATAACCAGATCCCCTCTGTGTACACATCGAGCGGCAGCTCCGTTTAAACAGATTTCCCCGGACTTTCCAACAATCACATAGGTTGAAAAACGGGCTCCATTGTTACAGTTGTAAATATCCACTTTTTCAAACTCGCGCAAGTGAGCGGCGTCCATCAGTGCGGGATCTATAGAGATAGATCCTTCATAAGAAAGATCTGCCCCCGTGACGGTGGCTCGGTGAATTTTAGATTTTAGCATTGTTAAATTCATAGTTATCTCCACTACAGGTTCATTTGAATGGCTTTAGATAGCCCCATTAAAACTAAGTCATCAATCTCTTCGTCAAACAAGTCAGAGTTAGCAAATAAACTGGCGAATCCTCCAGTTCCAATTACAAGGGGGAGTTCTTCTTTAAAACACTCTTGTTTTATTTGTTGGATGCACTCTTTTATAGCTCCATAAGCGCCAAAGTAGAGACCGGATTGAATGCTCTCCACCGTTGATCGGCCGAGACAAGAAGGCGGCTTGATGATTTCGACAGATGGTAGTTTCGCCGTATTGTTCTCTAAGGATCGCATGGAAAGCCTTAGGCCCGGAAGAATGACTCCTCCCAAGTACTCAGAACGATTGGTGACGGCGCACAAAGTAATCGCTGTGCCGAAATCGACAATAATTGCGTTTTGCTCAGGATACATTTTTGTGACAGCGATCGCATTTGCAATTCTGTCCGAGCCCACTTCTAGAGGGTTACGATATTTAATTTGTAGCCCTGTTTTTACGCCAGCTTGCAAAACGAAGGGTGTTAGAGAGAAGTATTTTCTACAGGCATTTTTTAAAGAGTGCAAAATATCGGGAACAACGGTGCAAATGGCCACTTGTTTGATGGATCCGTGTTCGATGTTATTTTCTCTTAAAACGGCCCTTAAAAAGAGCCCATACTCGTCTGAGGAATCATAGGGTGAAGACTGCTTGCGAAATCGAAAAAGAAGTTTATTGTCTTCAAACACCCCTCCATAAATTTGCGTATTTCCAACATCAAGACATAAGATCATGATCTTCTCCTTTTAATTCCGAACAATTGATAGAGACGTGTGTCCGAGAAGGGACGTCCCGAAATGAAGGGTTTTCTATTACATTTTGTATAGCCTTTAAAAGAGTCTCTGTTAGATCCAGGGCCGTCAAATGAGAGCTAAACAAGTTTCCATTAGCCTCATAAACTGAGAAGACTCTTTTTCCCGTTGCCAACTCGCTATAGTCATTATGAACAACAGCACTACATTGAGCGTCCGTAAAAAGTTTTTCTATGCTCGCTTGTCGTAGTTCTTGATCTTCGGTATCAGTTAACTTAAATCCACAAACAAAGATATTTTTGTTTAAAGACCACGATTTTACCTGGTTGATCAATTTTTCATTTCTTTTTAATGTTAAGGTGAGATCTTTGGACGAGCTTAACTTTTTTGACTGTGGAGGAGTTAGAGAGGGGTCCACGCTCAGGGAAAAATCGCTAACTGCTGCTAATTGAATGATCGCATCATAGTGGTTGTTCGACAGTAAAAAATTAAGTTGATTTTTAAGGCTTTCATAAGTCGTAAAGAAATGAATGTGAGAAGTTGCCGGAGGTCGAAGGGCTGACTTGGCGTTAAGTAATGTGACTTCATGGCCGTCTTCATAGATCCTCTGGAAGATCGTGGACCCTGTTTGGCCGGTACTTATGTTTGTAAGTGTGCGGACACTATCAACGGGCTCCTGGGTTCCTCCCGAGACGACAAGAACTTTCATTTTTTTCTGGGCAAGTTTATTGGAGTGAGCGATATGAACGATTCGTGACGCCAATTCTTGAGGATCTATCAGGCGTCCTGGACCGACCTCTCCACAGGCCAATCGCCCCTCTTCTGTGGGAAAAAGCGAGTGCCCCCAATCCCGTAACTTTTTCATCGAAGCAACAACCGCTGGGTGTTGAAGCATCATTGAATTCATGGCTGGAGCAAAAACGATGGGCTTATTGGTCCATGCTAAAAACAAAGCGCCAAGTAAATCATCGGCAAGACCTGATGAAAGTCGATTGAGAGTGTTGGCAGTTGCTGGAGCAACAACTAAAATATCTGCCCATCTTGCCAGCGCTATATGGTCCATGGCGGATCCGGTCTGAAAGAGATCTCCAAGGGGAGGATGCCCGGTGAGGCCTTCAATGGTTGCTGGTCCAATAAAATTTTTTGCAGAATCGGAAAGGCCGACCTTCACTTCGTGACCGGATTTAGAAAGAAGTGAGAGCGCCTCACAGGCCTTATAGGCAGAAATGGAGCCTGTTATAAAAAAAAGAATTTTACACTTCGACATTGTCAATCAACCTCACGGGACCAAGATAGACCGCGCCAAAGCGGCGATGGTTGTGCTCTTCAATGTAGTCCACTTTAAATCCGACCTCCTCTAAGAATTCCTTGGCTTCCTCGGGATGCTTTGAATTTTTTAGGGCTTCATAAAATTTAGGGGCCAAGTCTCGCTCGAAAGAGTTTAGTCTTTTATTGCGTGAACTCATGGCCAAGCCGTCTTTTTCTCGAACGGTAGGCACGGCACTGATTTTTAAAGGAAGAAAAAAATCAGTAACCATTTCTTTGATAAGTTGTAACTGTTGAAAATCTTTTTCTCCAAAATAAGCTGTGTGCGGCCGAACAATGTTAAAAAGTTTCATAACCACAGT
>JAGRAG010000180.1 GCA_020435025.1 Bdellovibrionales bacterium
GAAGTAAAAGTGAAACCAAATAAATTGGCACGTCTTTTTCTATTTATCGGTTTAATTTCTACATCAATGCTTGTGGGATGTACTAGAGATAAAGGAAGCTCCGGGAAAGTTCAGCTTTCTTTCCCTCAAGGAATTGCTGGCAAAGCAGGGGCTTTGGCCATTGATCCCAACTTTCAACTTATGCACATTGTAGTGAATGTGAGAGGACCAGGAATTCCGGGCATCATCAACTGGAATTGGGACGGGGACAACGACGATTCCGCAGGTGCTGCAACGACGGCTCTTCCTCCAGGAGAAATTGTTTTAGATGTGCCCGCAGGGGATGCACGCCTAATTCAGTACATGGGCGTTTACAGTCATGTAACAACCGGAGAAATGAATTTCTTTTATGGCGATAAGATTTCACCTATTAATTCAGGGGACAATTTTGTCACCATCAATGCGGCAAGCATAGGCTCTTCAAGTGGAACAGAACACCAAGTGGCTGGTCGCTACAAAACAACTGCCGCTACCGGACCAACAGGGATTCTTCAAGTTCTTGTCAGCCCGCCAGCAGCCCAATATCCAAATCGTCCACCGATGCTACTAATGGAAAAAGATATGATCGGCGGCTGGTTCTCAGCAATGCTGATTGATGGTATTAAATTCGCTTTTCGACTACAGCCTCAAAATCTCGATCTTTTTGAATTAGATCCTTCCGTGCATTTGACAGGAACGAGCGACTCTTTAATGCATGTCTATGCTCCTGCCCATATACGGAATAATGAAACAAAAGTAGATCAACCCTGGCAACTGCATTTAGGATATTTTGGACCTGGCGCTTCTGGAAATGAAAAGATCTGCTACCGAACTGACACTAACCCTATCAGCAATATGACGAAACCCGATGGCACAACACCTATTCAATGGAATGGAGGGACCGTCAGTGATGCGTCTTCGGAAATCTACCGCACGGGTGGAATGTCAGAAGACAATGGAACATACAGCGCCTTATGTAACGATTTAAATGATGCCAATTCGTTTTTGTTTGAGTATGCAAAACTAAGTAATGGCGTTCGGGATGGAATTGGAATGTTGGGGCCTTTTATGACCAACTTCAACACATCCGCCGACCAAGGAATGATCGTCACTCAAAGCGGAGCCAATATGCAAATTGCCTGGAAGTTCCTTCCAGGAGTCACTAGCTCGGCGAAACCACTGTCAGGAGTTTCTATTTACACCCGCCCAAAAAATGCTGGCGACACGCATGTGCGAGGCGATGATATCTCTTGCGATATGGCTTTGACCTTTGCCGGATTTGTCTTTGAAAAAGATGTGCCTGCTACCTTAGAATCCGATATCTTATTTGGTCGAAATGAAAGTGATACCGCTGTGGCTCTGTGCCCATATACCGATGCCTTTGGATCACGCATTTATTTCACAAGCTTTCTTCAAAGAGGTTCTGAAGGCGGGAACTCCGGAGGTCCTGGAGGTGGCAATCCCGCCACTCAACTAGAAATAAAATTTTTGCAGAGCCTAACAAATTTCAATACCGGTGTTTGCTTTCCTGCAGAACTTTTAGCCAAAGATAGTAATGGCGACATTGGAATCTTTTCTTCTGCCGATAGTATTTCCTTTATTGCAGGCGGCTCTGGAACATTCACGACTTGGGAAGACGAAGATTGCTTAAATGGAATAGCCTCAATGAGTTTTGCCGCCGGTGACTGGGGGCACAAAACCTTCTACGTTAAAATGAATACGGCTGGCAGTCCTGACATTAGCACCAGCAACTCCACTGGCTTAGGAAATGTATCGAACATGTCTTTTAATATTGGATCCTCAGTCTCCGTCGCTCCAAGTTCTGGAATGGGATACAAGATTTTTGCTAGATATCCAGATGTTTATAAATACGAATGTGTTCCTGTCTATGTGTTTCCTGTGGATGGAACCGGAGCTCCAGCGATGCAATATGGAACGGACACAACTGTTTACTTTGATGACAATGGACATGCAGGGCAATTTTATTATAATGGGGATTGCTCCGGAACTAATACCGTCGTGCACACTTTCTATGCGGGAGACCACGGAGAAGTCTTCTATTATAAAAACACGACTGTAGGTGCGGAAATTGGTGGCAACCTCCGAGTCGGTGACAACGGACTGACTATTGTTTATGGCATGACCAATATCAATTTCAAGCTCCCTGGAGTTCCTGTAAGAACCTTTACCTGGATCCAACCCTCATACAGCAGTCAAAAGCATCATACAGGTCTGTGCTATCCACTAAAGGTTCATCTAGAAGATCAAAACGGAATGGATACAGCAGCGGATATTATTTATAACTATGATGTATCCATAAATCCTGGAGACGCATATCTATTTGCTACATCGGACTGCTCGGGAGCACCGTCAAACAGTTTAACAGGAGCATTTGCTGTCGGAAGTTTAACGAGAGAAGACTTCTATATCATGCCACTTGTTCCAGGTAGTGTTGACATTTTGGTGGAAGTGGCTGGTTGGACCGCTGAAAGCTTTTCAATCAGCACGGATATGACTCAACTCATTTCAACTTCTGCCCCGGGTTTAACAGGTTCCTTTTGTGAAACTCTTTATGTCGAGCTTCAGGACAGCTTATTTAATCCCATTTCCGCATCAGATATATTAGGAGGGCAGACCTTCGATTTTATGGTGACTTCAGATGAAGCTCCGGCAGCAAGTGGGCTATCCCCGGGAGCCGGGTGTTCTGGGACTGGTAACTCAAACTCATTTAGTAGGGCTGTCAATGATTTCACGGCTGAGGGATATGTCTACTATGAGACAACAGTTTCGGGGACTGTCAATATTGACTTTGACATTACTGGTAGTGCTGGAGATGGGATCAGCCCCAGTCTGTTTAATAGTTTTAGTTGGTAATTCAATCTTTTTTAAAAGACAAGACCTAGGTCTTGTCTTTTAGGAAATCCCCAAGAATCTTTATTGCGTTTGCGATAGCTCTTTTTCATACTGATGGAAATATAAGGAGACCCAATGAAACTCGTTCGTTTATTTATTCTAAGCCTATTTGTGCTTTCTCTAGCTAACTGTGGCCACTTTCACCATAAGGGATCTTGTGACTGCAAAAAAGAGTCTTGCTCAAAACAAGACGGATCTTGTCCTATGAAAAAAGGGGAAAAGGGTGCTGATTGCAATGAAGAAGGCTGCAAAATGCACAAGCAAAAACCAGCCCACAATCATAGTGGCAAACCTTGCAAAGAAGGGAATTGCGACCTCAATAAAAGCGCTTAACCTAGCGGATAGCCGGAATTCTCTTATACTCTTTTATGTCTCCTGCTTTCATTTTTTGACTTTTTAATTGAGCAGGAGCCTTGTTATCTCTTCCAATCGCAAAAAATGCCGCACTTTTTACAGTCTTAGGATGAACTAAGGTGGCCTTCATAAATTCCACAAGCTCTTCTTGAGTGATTCCTTGAAGCTCAGCGACCAATTCCATTTGATACTTCTCATCGTTTTCATAAAAATAAATTTGTCGAGATTTTTTTTCCATTTTCTCCGTAAAATTCACTGGAGGACTCAAAATCTTCGTGGCCAGGGCTGCCTTATATTCTGCAAAATCACTAGTAGACATCTTAGTTACACTTTCAACACTTTTTGGCATCCACTCCATAACCGCAGTCTCCACCTCACTCAGAGGCCGACCTGTTTGTATCAAAAACGAAAGAGCGTCTGTTTCCGGTGAATTACTCGCCCAGCTATCCACAATGTAGCCAAAGTTTTTTTGCGTTCGCATTTCTTGATAAAAAGCGGAATTCAAAACAGCTGCTGCTAACTGAGTCATAGCCCGCGATCTTTTTTGAGACGGTACCGCAGCAAAAAACACCCTGTACCATCCACTATTTGGCACCGAAATGGATTTTTGCAAATGAACAAACCGATGAGGTTTTAACACTCCATACTCCAAGCCCTTTCCATCGACGCCTTTCCAACGGCCCTTCCCCAATGAGGAGAGAATTGAATTTGTAAAAGGCTCTATTTTTAAAACATCAACATTTCCATAGATAAATCCAATCAGCTTAAAATATTGAAATTGATGATCTAAAAACTTCTTTAGCTGCGACCACGTAGCTTTTTGTATCCAGATCTCCTCTTCATTAAAATCGATCGCTTCTTTTTCAAAATGTTGCGAAAGCCCCATCATTGCGTGCCGAAAGGCATCTTGCTTTTTTAGTTGAGCTATTTCTTGGAAGGCTTTTTCTTTGACTCGTTTCATTTCACTAGCAGAAAGATCCAACTCACTGACTTTCTTTAAAAATTCATTTCCCTTATCAAAGAATTGGTCACTGTAACCATTAAATACAAGAGACGATTTGCGAGTTCTAATCAGAGCCGTGTAGCCATATCCAACGAGACTTCCGGAATAGAGCCAAGAATTCACTTTTTCCGCCACAGCAATCGTCGCCAACCTTGCTAAAGCCGCTGTCTGAGGGGGTTTCATTCCACGGATCTGTTTATGAAACAGTTGAAATGTGGCTGAGACCTTGGGTCGTTTGAACTCGTGATCAACCATGCTCCAAATTTTTACATATTTTTGATCCAGCACCTTTTGTGGTTCAATATCCGGCGTGCCTAACAGCTGTAAACTCGCTATATTTTCAGGAAGAAACTCATTTTTTTCTGGCAAAAATAACTTCGGTTCATCCCTCGGATTTCTCCAAGCCTCCACGCGAGCATCGTCTTTTAATGAAATCTCATCGTAAGGAATTTTCCACTTTTCGTCATACTTTTTAAGGTTCTGATGACCTTTTCCAGAATGCAAAATGAGCAAATTCTCAGGCGTTAGTTCGTTCACGAACTTAGAAAACACCGCAGCATCATTATCATATACCAATTGTGCCCGCTCAATCGCTTCTTGTACGGGGTGCAGCTGCATATAGTTCGTGATCTCAAGCGCTTCGTTGCTCGTCTTCGGTTCAAAATCAAAAAGATATCTCAACTGTCGTGTTTTCACAATATCTGACAATACGGACTCGGTTAAAGCTGCCGATTTCAGAATTTGAATATAGGCAAACACTTTCTCTACAACGACTGGCCAGTTTTTTAGCCCCATATCAGTCAAACGAATATTTAACTGAAGATTTGAAGCAAAAGACCAATTGGTTCCCCCAGAACGAAGTTCAACAGCGAATCCTTGCTCCTTTAGAACCGACAGAAGTGAACCCGGCCCTTCATCACCCAAAAGTGTTGCAAGCTTATCGATTGGTTTCACAGCCCAGTAGGGTTCCACCGTTGGAAGATAGAACCGCATAGTAAGAGACTCTTTATCAACAATAGATGGAACTCTTAGCAATCGCGGTAAGGAATTGGAATCCACCACTTTACTTGAAAATGTAGGTTTTTTATATTTTTTAGATGCAATTCCACTAAAGTACTTCTTCGCCCAGCCTTCCAAAACATCTATTTTCTGTGGTCCAATAATGACGAGCTTCATTGCTGGAGCAATATAATATTTTTTATGAAAGTCTTTTAAAACAGCCTGAGGAATACCCGTTAGGGACTCTTTATTACCAATTCCAAAGTAACTTAAGGGATGGCCACTGACTGAAGCCAGCTTAATAACTCTCTGCTCCCTCCAATAATCATTTTCAATATTTTTATCATACTCCAACTGTACATTTTGAAGCTCTTTTTCAATGTAACGGACATCAAATTTGGGGGATATAAAAAACTGTGCAAATCGATCTAAAGCTCCCTCTAAAGCATCAGCATTTACATCAAAAAAATAGTTAGTATTCTCATCGTCTGTATAGGCATTTGACTGTCCTTGGTTCTGTCCTAAATACTTATCATATTCCCCGACCACAGGAAATTTCTCAGTCCCTAAAAACAACATATGCTCCAAGTAGTGAGCTAATCCTTGATAGTTTTTAGGGTCCGCAAGACTTCCAACAGCCACATTCACCGAAGCGGATCCTTGAGTGATGTAAGGATCACTGACTAAATAAATATCCAAACCATTGGACAATTTGATGGCCTTTTTATTTGATGTCGATAACGCCAATTTCTGCTGTATGACATCACTATTATCGACAATAGATTGACTGTTAGATGGGTACCGGCTTTGATCTTTCACTAATTTGGGAGTTGACTGACAACTCACTAAAGAAAAGATTGCAGCTACAATGACCAGTAGATAAGTACTCATTCTCATAGATATCCTCACAAATCCAGACTTAAGGCTAAACGTCTCGCTATCGAGAAAAATAAATATAGAAATACTGTATAAAGAATTGCCTGCATTGTCTGCCAAATTCAAAAGACGCTCAGAGCAATTTGAAAGAATTAATCAAGAACTCTTACAAACGTCGAACAGAAGTTGACTCATTCAAAAACAATGAGCTAACCAGCCCCAGACTCTTATATGCAATCATTAAATGGAATTGTTATTCGTATGCAAAACACCACATATAATTAAGTTTATCCATGTAATTTCCGATACTTAGTATATAAAAGTCGTTGTCTGAATAAACGCTATAATGGGAGAGCCCTTACTTGAAATGGTCGCTAGCAAATCGTATTACCGCCATTGCCGTTGGTATTACAACACTCTTTCTAACTCTCTGCTTTGCTATCTTCTATTTAGCTTCCCAAAACTACTACAGCGACGAAACAAAAAAATACTTCCTACAAAAGGAACAAACACTCCTACATAGATTTCAAGCTCAATTAGAAACTCTTCATCAAGATGTTCGTTTTATTGCGACCTTTGAAGACATGGAGAAAATGTATCCTCTATTACTAAAAACCAATCATAAAAGTAAAACGCGAAAACAGCTGGCCAATAAAGTCAATTTCCATCTGATTGAAGAAGTGATGGTCGCCCTTTTAAATCAAAGACCCGCTTACTATCAGGCTCGATTTATTGATATTCATGGTGATGAGGTGATTCGAGTTCACAAAGTTGATTCCGAAACAGCAAAACATGTTCCTGTTAGCCTCTTGCAAAATCAATCCGATAAAGATTACTTCGTTGAGGGTTTAAAGGACTTAGATCCCTCATTACCCCATTCCAATTCTAATGCAACTTCCATTCTATACTCGACAGTCAAAATTTCAGGCATCAATCTAAATCAAGAAAATGGACTGATTTCCATTCCTCATATTTCTACTCTAAGATCCACGCAAGGTGTCTCCGTCGACGGAGAGTCGGTCGGCATTTTAGTTATCAATGTCGATTTCGATCTTATGATGCAGCCATTTACTATAACAAACGAAGAGTCCGATAAGCTAATTTTTGATATTGACGGAAACTATCTTTATCATAGAGAAGCAAAGAAAAAGATGGCACATATTCTAAATAGCCAAAAAGGACTCACATTTAGAGACTATCCACCTATTAAGGAAAATCTTGCTAAAATCAGCTACTCCCCACAAACGATTTTAGAGCTTGAGGACAAAACAATCATTATTTCAAAACTTACAATTGATACAAAATCCAACTACGACGTGTTTTTTGGAAGTATTTTTAAAAGCCACTACTTCTTTAGTCATTTCAATGATTTTTTCCGTGAAATGACGATGATGATGTTGATCGCAATAATCCTACTTATAGGAATCCTCTATTATATCTTGAACTACTTACTAAAACCTGTTTCCGCTCTCATAAAATGTGTCGACACTTACAGAAAGGAAGGCCAGTACGAGCCAATCATTTATACATCTAAAAATGAAATAGGAAAACTGACTTCGACATTTAATACTCTGATAAGAGATGTGGCAAAAAAGGAAAACGAACTTATTGAACTCAACAAAAGCCTTCAACAAAAAGTTGAAAGTAAAACTAAAGAACTCCGCAACAGCGAGAACACGTTAAAGTCAATACTCCGTCACGCTCCCTCTGCTGTTTATCTTAAAGATGGGAGTGGAAGATATCTCTATATCAACAAGGCATTTGAATACATGTTTGCTGTAAGTCCAAACAATGTCTTAGGATATCGTGATGAAGAAATATTTTCTCAAAAAATCGCAGACTCTCTCTCAGCAAAAGAAAGACTAAAAAGGACAACAAATACAACTCAAACATTTGAAGATCAAATCAATACCACAATAGGCGAGTTCTCCATCGTTTTTCATATATTTCCAATTGATGAAGAGAGTAAAAACGAGCTGATCTGTGCCATTTTATTTGATGTCACAGAGCGAGAGGTCGCGCAAAAAACTATTGAAGAAGAACGCGCCAGAGTCCTTTCAAACTCGCAACTCGCGACACTTGGAGAAATGGCAGGCGGTATCGCCCATGAAGTCAACAATCCGTTAGCCATAATTAGTGGTTCAGCATGGCAAATGAGAAGAGTCTTGCAAACAGAGTCCATTTCTACGTGTGACCTACTACCCTTAGTGGACCGCATTGAAAAGACAACTGATAGAATAGCGAAAATAATTAAAGGACTGCGATCTTTCTCTAGAAACGCCGATAACGATCCCTTTGAAATTACAGAAATTTCAGAGATAATAGATAATACATTAGAGCTCTGTCGCTCTCGCCTCAAACACCTTCAGATCAAATTAAATGTTTCTGATCTCCCTAATGAATCGGTATATTGTCGGGAAGCCCAAATCGGCCAAGTGCTACTTAACTTAATCAACAATGCCATTGATGCCATTCGAAACCTTCCAGAAGAAGATAAGTGGATTGCCTTATCTATTGAAGTCAAAGATGAACAAGCTTATTTTCAAATTATGAATGGTGGCCCAACTATTGATGCCGCCATCATTCCAAAAATTATGCAGCCGTTTTTCACAACCAAAAAAATCGGGGAGGGCACTGGGCTTGGGTTATCCATCTCTACTGGGATCGTGGAATCTCACAAAGGAAAATTGCGCCTAGTTGAAAATATATTTACAACATTTGAATTTTCTCTGTCTTTAATTCCCAACGAAAAGTTTAAAAAGACAGGATGAAGTAACATTAAATGAATTTTAAGATAAAATTTTGATAGGTACAATTTATGAAGTGTTTTTTTATTTTTATTTTATCTCTAACTGTCCTTGCATGCAATAAGAAACAGACGGCTCCTGATATACCCCTTAGTGAATTTAACGACAAAGCTCGGGTAATGATTGGTGTTGTTACAAAGATTTCCAAAGAACAAAACATAGAAAAACTAAAAAAAATTGCCACGTATACACAGTTTGCGAGGGTTGTGGACTGCAAAGACGTCCTTCATGAGTGCAAGCACTATAATGACATCTTAACGAAAATGATTCGTTACACAGAAGATGGACAATTCGACAATTCAGAAAGAAAAGACATTCAAGAAAAAATTCAAGCGTTGAAACTAGAAATATCGCAAGCCCGTCAAGTTTTATTAGAAAGATAAAGCACACACGTTATGGGTTCTCAGACTTCGATCTTTGCCCATCAGCTCCTGAGACGGCGCAATTGAGTCCACTCTGACGGCGCAAGTCGTCTTCGGCTTGCATCACCTTCGGCGCCGCATTCCGGATACGCCTTTCGCACCATTCAACACTTCAATTGCAACGTCTCAGGAGCTGATGGGTAAAGATCAAACCCTACACCTGTCGGACTAAAAATGAGAGATAAAACAATGACGGATAGGTAACCATCCAGGAAAAGACAAATCGGTTCAATCCGAACATCCACCATATAACCAAATGAAAAATAATTGCAAAAAAAACATAACCAATGAGGGTCGGTTCGCTGATGAGGGCCAAGGGAAATGTGAGTTCAAAAAATAAGACCGCCCAACCCAACAACAATGATATGGGTCGATGTCGAACAAAGTCTCTCAACCTTTTTGGAACCGAAAAAGGACTATCGCTCACAAAGTGCCTGAGTGCCTTACCATCAATCCATTCTTTTCTACGGATCTTTACCCAACCAGCTATGAAATAAGACAGCACGGCCTGGATAGCAATATAGACTAAACCCACTTTTTCATAAATAACGTCATCTGATGGCCATCTCGCAATCATGACACCGACCAAAGCGACAACCGTCATATAATCGCTTCCTCCATTAAACAGACCTTGCCAACGTTGAAGAATTAAAAAATAAGCAATCAACAGAGAAAAACTAAGAATAAACGATGGAACAAAGATCTGCAAAATGCATAAAAATACGAAAACCCATAAAAGACTTAAGTAATTTTTCTGAATGAGTCTCTTCCAAAGTGCTAAGTTATGAACTTCATTTTCATTGTCTATATGGAAACAGTCATAAAAGTGCGGCATGGCCCTTTCTCTTCGACGGGATGTTTCCAGCCAAATAAATTCAATGCTCTTTTGGAGCAAAGATAGAATCAATAGGAATTCCGTAAAACGCAATACACTTTCTAAGTTCATCTACAAAGAACTCCAGTTGGACCTGACTAAAATGTCCTCTTTGCCTTCTTCTAACAAGGATACCTGAAACTGTATGTCTCCAGTCTGAAATCTTGACCTAAAATGCATTAGACACAATCGCTCCAAGGCCCTAAAGCACTCCGACTGAAGGAGGGCGCTTTCATTTGACACTTCCAGTTCAAGTACCAATTGCTCAACTAGGGTATGAAGACGTAATTGAACATTCCCTAAAGGATTGAAAAAAAGGCTCCTCACACTACGTTGAGGATGGTGGATCACTTGCTCCCATTCGCCCAAATCTGTGGGGCTGCGATAGCGTGATTTCAATACCAATTCGGGGGCCGCAAAATCAAAAAACGACCACCTAGGTAAAAAGACGCGCAAATTTTGAAACCAACTCACCACAATTCCAAACAGTTTTAATGCGATCTCCAAATAATAATAATCATTTTAATATTAATGACTATAAATCTAAAAACTTGATAGAAAAAATTGGTACGCATACGAACCGTATGATTTGTAGGAATAGCCGTTCCCGATGAAGGTTCATAGGGAGTTATCTGTTCGCCATCTTGATGTGTCATAGGTTACCTCCCTTATTCTGGAATAAAAAACCAACCAGGTTTAAATTTCGCTTTATATAAAAATAAATAATGCAGAATGTGTTTGATCCAATGTCCTGCCAAACCAACTTCGCCAAATGTGTAATTTAAAGATCTACCGACCCCCGGATATTTTTGATAGTCCGGAACGATAGGAAATACCGTCATAGCCACTGCACTTCCGCTCAGAATTCCAGCACCCGTTGAAGCCACACAAGCCGCACCCATTTCAGCCATCGAGTGGCCTCCCGAGGGCTGATCAATCTTCCCATTTAACATATTCGTAACAGTCCTTGCCACAGCTTTACCTATCATCGCCGAGGGCATTCCCGTACGAGGTGGGGCTGGCGAAATCACGGTCCCGTTTTTACTTTGCATGGGTTTACTAATAGCATGAGGTGGTGCAAAGGCGATTCCTACAGCAAATAGATTTTTGTATATTGGGTTTTGATAGGTCTTAGGCCAGTCAGAAGCCTTCCATTCTTCAAATGGTTTTTTCGTATAATCGCCGTCAACTTTTAAGAAACCATTTGGAGCAAAAATAGTATCCGTAATGTCAGATCCGTCTTTTGCAAAAGCCTTTAAACCGACTCCTGAGAAAGAAGGAATGAGCATAGCAAAATCAAAATCTTCAGTGAGCTTTTCGCCATCTAATGTTTCGTAGTGAACCTTTCCAGGTTCCAACTTATAAACTCCAGCACGAAGGATCCAACGCACACCACGCTCTGCAAACAAAGACTCGGCAAAAATCTTACTAGATGTAACATATCCGCCTTTTCGCAGATGAAGTCCCGCAATGCCAAAGTCTCCAAGGTAATATTCATTAGAAATCCAAGTTAAATCTGCCATCTCACGAACACCGGCTACACGCAATTCGTGCTCAACATTAAAAATATATTCAAAAGCTGCACCTTGACAGGTGGAAGCTGAATGCCCCGTACCGATCAGTATCTTTTGACGTTGACCGGCTTTCATCTTCTCAATGACTTTACTGAGCTCTTCAGAAGCATGCACAGCATGCTGTGGGGTGCACACCGAAACCGAGTGACCATGATCGGGTCCTAAACCTTCGGTGGCCTCAAAATTTAGTTTTGGTCCCGTAGCATTGATTAAATAATCATACTCTAGAGTCCCAATCTGCCCGGCCTTATCGGGACTTGTGAACTCATAGGTGACGAACGGCTTACCCCCTTGGTCATTGCCCTCAGGGTTAAGACTCACGGCTTTAGCTTGAATATAACCGATGCCTTGCTTTTTATATATCGGAGCAAGTTCAAACGTCACTTGCTCCGTCGTCATCCTACCTACTCCCACCCAGATATTCGAGGGGATCCAATTCCATTTACTATTTGGGGTTATTACCACGACTTCGTGTTGCTTCCCCGTCCACTTTCTACAGAAACTAGCTGCAGTATGTCCAGAGACACCGCCCCCTAAGATCACTATACGTCCCATGGTTCCTCCTTAGATTATTAGTATATCATTTTAAAATTATGAGGAACTAAAAAAAATCTAGCCGTTTGTCTCAATTTAACAAATTCAGTCAGTCTATGAGGAAAACTTCAAATTTCTACTTTACAACTTATTTAGGAATGGGACTTACCGACCCATATGCCCCTAATCGAGCTTGGCCTACAAGTCGCCCATTAGGTAAGCGAATATCAGCATCA
>JAGRAG010000181.1 GCA_020435025.1 Bdellovibrionales bacterium
TCAAACAAATAAAAGAAATTTAACAATCTATCCCCAGCAGGTCCTCAGCAATACGATCATGATCAAACGAGAATTAGATCACCTAGAGGATGGCTATAAAAAAATGCAGCGATACTATCGGGAACAAGACTTCTATTCCCTGCCAGAAGTCTATAAAAATGAGACCACTTTAGGTCTCTGGCATACTTTTGGATCCCGCTATGGTTCTTCGACTCGACGAACGAACAACATCACTCCGCTTCTTACGGACTCTTACTCTTCTGACATTTTTGACTATCAACACCTGTTTTCAACCGGTAGCGGACCCATGTATTACTCCATGCATGAAGAACCCCAAACTCATTTGTACTATTCATTTAAAGCCTCTTACTTTCACTTTTCAGCAATGGCCGATCCGAGTTTAATATTAGTCGGAAAAAAATATGAGTGGGCACAGCCAGACTTCACAAGAGAGGGAGCCTTAGCTAATCCTGTCTCTCTTTTAGAAATGGGATTCGATGTAGGTCATTTTTCAATGGACCTCTATCTAGTAGACATTTGGCAGGTCGGATTGCTTTCCGGCAGTCAGTTGATCGTGGAGACGGTAGGAGTGCCCCGGTTAGGAATGACTTACAACAACCACCTTAATAAATTTCAGGTTTCTATCGGCCAAGGAGAAGCTATCATCAATGAAGCGTTTGGTACAAATAAAGCCGAAAAATTAAAGGGATCACTTTTAAGAGTGAATTATACATCGACTCACTTTAAGCAAGTCGAATGGACTTATAGCTTTATCACTCGGTCGATTGACTATGAATCCACTAACATTAACTATTCTAGTTCCTCGTACACACATGCTGGGTATGGGACCTATATTTACAAAAATCGCTATCGACTGGGAGGTTTTTTGAGTTTAGAAAGCTATTCGCAAAATCTCAACTCCGTTGATTACGATGACAACTTTATCAAAGCTGGCGGATTTGTCTCCCTTAGCTTTTAGAATCTACTTATTTCCACTCCTACTTTTTCAAAAGTGAATCGATTAGCACCTTTTAATTGCTGTCTTCATGACCAAGTTCCTGTTCGACTAACTCTGCCTCCAGAGCTTCGTCAACCTCATCTGTTTTGTGAAACTTTCCGCGATCCGCTAAGGACTCACCTTTATAGACAGTGACTCGATTACGTCCTTGTTCTTTCGATAGGTACAATGCCTTATCAGCTTTGAGTAGAAAGTGTTCCGGATCCACTCCGTTGCCATCTGATATGGCCACTCCGATACTGACGGTCAATTCAATCGAACTGCCACGATCTTGAAAATGATAAGCTTCTATAGCCTTCCGAAGTCGCTCGGAAAATGCCATAGCACCTTCTTCTTCCGTTTCAGTTAAAATAATTAAAAATTCATCACCACCATATCTCGCCGCAAAGTCAATTTCGCGAATATTTTCTTTAATCAATCGGCCCACTTCTTTAAGAACAAAACTGCCGAACAGGTGATCATTTCCATCGTTCACAGTTTTAAAATGGTCCATATCCATCATGATACACGCTACCGTTCTTTTAAAACGTCGGCATCTTTTCAACTCATACTCAATTTTATCAAACATAGACCTCATATTGTATAAACCCGTTAAATAATCACGGTCCACAAGTTCTAACAAGCGCTGATTCGCAGATAGAAGGTCTCTGTGTAGGTCATTGTTACGCAAACTGTTGGCAACCCGAGCTAGGAGTTCCTCGATGCGAAATGGCTTTCGAATATAGTCATCGGCCCCACTGTTTAGAGCACCTAATATGACATCAAGTTGAGAGTTACCTGAAACAAAGATAACGGTGACATAATTTTCTTCTGTACGAAGCTCCTGTAACATTTCCAGGCCGCTCATCTCAGGCATATCATTGTCCGTAATGACAAGATGTGGCTGAAACTGGGATATAATATTCATCGCTGCAAGGGCTGAATCAGCCGTTTTAACGATATACCCTGCCTCGCTGAGTGATAAGCGAAGCAGTTCAAGAATATGAGGCTCGTCTTCGACAAGTAAAACTCTTTTAACATCTTCAGAAGGTTGAAAAGTCATAATCTTTTAAATTTTACCCTAGAAAGGGACACCCAATCAACGCACCATTTCTCTATTTTCCAAGACTTAATGTGAGTTTAGGGCCTCTCTTTGAGGCTCTTTCATAGAGACTGGGCGGGACATCAGAACGAATGACAAAGTCGACTTATAGTCCAAGACCAATGTCCTTCGACATTTGGAGTGTTTCTCACTTAAACAGATCACCAAGTTCTAAGATTGATCTCACATTCCGATAAGATAGTGTGGACAAGTATCTTATTTCTGGCAGCCTAGCCCTGCTTATTATTCAATCAGTTTTACTTCTATCGGACTTAGGAGTTCTACCAAGTCCTTTTTTTTCCACTTTATCATCGACTTCGGGGAAACCCATAGGACACATCAAACAAGTTCACCAAAAGGTCAAGCGTAGAACTTTTGGAACTCTAATATGGGAAAAGAGCCACGAACAACAGAAACTTTACCTCCAAGACTCTGTGTTAACTTTAAGTGAGAGCTCTACAGACATTGTCATCCAAAATGATATTGAACTTCATCTCAGTGAAAACACTCTCGTCGTGATTGAACCCATTAAGGATCTCAACAAGGGAGTGCAACTGAAGTTTGCAAAAGGAGACCTTTCCGCAAACACCGAAAGATCCCCGATTTCTCTACAAACTAAAGCTTGGACCATCACAGCTCTTCCAAAAAGCCAATTCTCCGTTCGCCAGGGGACCAACCAAGAACTCGAGCTTGAAGTTCACAAGGGTGAGCTCAAGCTAAAAGATCCAAATCGAAATCCCTCTCAGGCGGAACAATCCCTACGATCCGGACAGCGTGCCCATGTCACTGCATCCAAATCGGTGACAATCAAAAACATCAGTCATCAAATGGATTGGGACAAAGCTCTTCCACGAAGAGTCTATTCTCACAATTTCCCAATTATCTACGAACTGCAGTGGCTTGGTGCTGCTCAAAAACTCTCTCATCTTTTACCAGATGGAAACCGTAAGATCCACCGTCTTGCCGCCAATCAGAACTCTCTTGCTCTGCAATTAGCCCCTGGACATCATCACTTTTACTTAGAAGACGATCACAGCAGTAGCACCACATTCTCCATTGAAGTTTGGAAGGCTCCCGTCGTTCAATACTTTTCTCCTCTCCCTCGCAATCGAGCCACTACAAAGCTTCCTTTGGACTTTCACTGGTCAACGCACCCCTATGCAAAGGCGTACCGTCTTGAATTTCTAAACCCCTACTCTCCCCTAACCGCGCCCCGTTCTTTTGAAGTTATTAAACCTCACCACACACTCACCCTTAAGGATGAAGGAGCCCTTCTATGGAATGTATGGATTGTGGACAAGGAGGGATTCCTTATACCGCCCGGTACTAACTACCCTATTTTTTTTTTAGACAATCCCCTAGCAGCTCCGAAACTTCGCTCTCCCGCTCATCAAATGCGGAAAGGAGAAAAAGAGTCGTCGAGCACCTATAGGTTCTCTCCCAAATCCCCAAAGCTATCTTGGTGGATCACCATCTTGGAAACACTGTTGCCTCGCGCTCACGCTGAGGAAGTCCCTTTGAACAGTCCTACCACAACCCAAACAAAAACTACAAAGACCTTGGAAGTTCCTGCGCCCATAGAAGAGTTAATCTTCGAATGGCTGCCTGTTCCTGGTGCTGAATTTTATGTCATAGAAATCAGCTCGAGTAGAACCTTTCGGCAGCCTGAAGTTATCCAAAAAGTAAAATCGACAGAATTTCATTGGCGAAATTTTTCTCAATCCGTTTTTTACTGGCGCGTTGCTGCTGGCCAAGGAAATGGAGTTTTAGGACTCTTTTCAGAACCTGAAACTTTTGATCTTAAAAGTCTAAAGGCCGGAAACATCACTTCAGGTATTCGCTATCGCATTTTTGAACAAAAAAGCAAGGTATCACAAAAAAACCTCACCCGAACTCCTCTTTCTGAACAAGCTTTAGAACCAAACCCACCACTGCCAGCTGTTCCGAAAAAGAAAGCTGCTTCTATAGAACCTGAAAGGCTCACCTACTTTAGGACATTTCACGGAGGGTTGTCTCTATCTGCAATCCACCACTTTCGAACGGAAAGCAGTGGCGACTCCGTTCAGAATCAACTTTCTGGATTTTCATCACCCGGCGGACATCTCTGGCTATCGGTTCCCTCTAATGAAGGCCTTGCCCGATTTCTATTTCAAGGCACTTATTCACAAATGAAGTGGGAGCCTGAGTCACAATCGAACCTGCCCTTCCAGTCAGAGTTAAGAACATCCTATTATAGATACTCATTGTACTATCAATATATAGAAAGTCGTTGGTCATGGGGTGTAACTGTTAGCAATCAATATCAATCGATAAGAGAGTCAACGGAATCCATCTCTCTGAATGAGGCCACCTTCTATGGCCTCACCGCTCTCTACGAATGGCATCCGCATATAGAAAGCCGTGGACGTCACAGCCTTTTTCTTTCCGCAAATGGAGACCTTCAACAATACGCCTTCGAAAATGACCTACAGTGGATTGTGATAAAAGGCGTAACCTTGTCCGCCTTTGTTGGGGCTCGGTTGAATTTTCAGTTTTTTAACGGCAAAAACGACTACAAAGGGTTTCACAGTTTAACCGGATTTGAAATCGGATTTGAGTATTAAAAAAGCCGACCTTGAAGGTCGGCTTTTAAAAACCATTTATATACTCTGACTAGCGCACAAAATTGGCACTATCCAGAAGCTCTCTTTCCGCATCTTTTTCAGAGCTTTCACGGTCAAACCTTGACCATTGAACGATTTGGCGAGCGCTGGCTCGGATCACCGTATAGGGAGCCAAATCTTTAAGAGCTGACATTCGACTGTAAGAACCCCAATCCCATCGGTACGTCTTTAAAATGTCTGCCAACATTTTTCCGGAAATGTATTGATTACGACTTCTTAAAGTTCGCGCTAATTGATCAACTGTTTCAGCACGGTTGGAATCAAAAGTTTCCATTTTTATGCGTCTTTGAAGACGTTCAAACGCTCTTTGATCCATCATAACATATTCTACACGATGACGACGTCCACGATCGAATCGACCACCATCACGACGATCTGGTCCTCTTCTATCAACAATCACGTTTTCCGTCTTCACCCAACCACGTCCGGGATGATTACAGACCCAACCCTGACTTGTATAGGTTTCTGTACGACGATGACGACGAACAACAACCGTTTCACTTGTGTAACGACGGCAGCGACGTTGCTGATAATAGCCCTCTTCAATAATCGTCACATGACCTGAGGTTCTCTCCCCTCTCCAACGGTAGGGACGATTCATATCTCCGTCGTAAGCATGACGATGTTCTCGATAAATCACCTGTCGATCGGCCTCCGACAGCTCTTCTGCGACTTCTCCACCAATAAGTCCACCAATAAGGGCGCCAACAATGGTGGCTCCGGCTTTGCCGTCGGAAGCCTCATGGCCAATAAGTCCTCCAATAATTCCACCAATGATTCGACCCGCATCTTTCGAGTCCGCTTGTGCTGGAATGATGGTTCCTAAACTTAAAGTTAAAACTAAAACATGCGTTAACGCCTTGAACTTCATATATATCCCCTAGGTTAAGTTCTTGGTGGTTTCCAACAGCCACCAGAAGTTTGGTTTGTCTGCATTAGAGCAATGATAATGCCAAAACATCTCTAACTTAGTTCTTCTTTGAAAACGAAACTAAACAGGTTTGAAGGCTCGATTTGTAGGAAACACTTAACTTTAGGAATAAATATAGAGTATCGTTTTCATTAGAATTCGGAAAAAATCGGGGCTGATTTGTCACCGTGTAAAAAGTATCTGTTCTATAGAAAGTCTAACTTTTATCCACACAAGCAACGGCAATATCAAAAAAAGCAGAGTGCTCCATGAAAACCGAGGCCTTTGATTCTGCAATAGAC
>JAGRAG010000182.1 GCA_020435025.1 Bdellovibrionales bacterium
TTCTATTTGGAAAGTCTACTTAAAAAATAAAGGTCAGAAATACCATGGAACAGTTAAAAAGCTAAGCATCAACCGAAGTGAATTTACTCAGCTCTATCCACACTTTACCCGTTGGGATACACCCTATGAGGTTTCGTTTTCAGTTCCTATGAACGTCATTGAGCAAAGTGATACCGTCATTGTAGTAACTAGTTCTATCGGAGACTCAGAGTTTGAATTTAAATCTCGCTCTAATTAAAGATTGTACTTTTTCTCTACTAACTTCTTTGAAGAAAATTCTTTAACTTCAGTTTTTTTAGAAAAGGGGAAAACAAGTGCCATTTGAATAGTGCAGTCGGGCCGAAACTCACTTAACGCATATGCATAAATCTCTAACTGTTCAAACCCTTTATCTTTATACCTCGGCGAACCGGATTTATAATCGACAAGCCAAATCACATCACTCTCACCATTTGGAAGTTGTGCCCATAAATCTATCTGCCCCTCTAAGAGCCCTTGCTTACTTTCTAATTGAAACCCCCACTCCACTTGTCCGTACTTCAGTACATCAAGATATGGAAACTCATCAATAGATTTTAGATATTCCATGGCATGAATCCATCTTTCTGGCTCCTCTTCAATCCAATTTGAAAAGTAATTCTCGAAATCAAAATCTTTTTGAAATTTTAAAATTTCTAAAGCCCGGTGAAATATTGTTCCAGAGCTGGACTTCCGAATGCTTTCCAGAGGGCTCATAGGATCCAAGTTCTTAATTTGACTTTGATTCTCAATGTCTGTCACCAAATTATATCTCTTTGAAGCCACGGGCTCTTGACTAAATTCACGCAACAGGGAAGAAACGGATCTTCGTTTTTCGGAAAGATCCTCTTTAAAATTAGAAATCAACTTATCTCGAAGCTCTACTTTTCTTTCACTCCCGACGGAGACAGACATCGACTTAAAAGGTCCACGATTCACATAGTAGCTATAATGTTCCGTTTCATGCCATCCTTCCAACAAATCCAAATTAATATGATTTGCCCAAGATTTCGATCCAGGATTACCGCACCAAGAAAAAAACACGGAAGACTTTGCCCTTGTAACAGCGACATAAAGTAAACGTTCTAGTTCTTTTTCCTCTCTCTCGTTAGAAACATCCAGTTGTTTTTTTCCCAACAAAGAAGGCCTCATTGTTTCTTCTAAATTCAAAGAAACACTCCACTTTTTATCAGCCTCATCTATAACCATCAAGGGACTGACTCCACCTGGGCTTCGTGATTTCTCCATTCGAGGGATCAAGACATGCTCAAACTGTAAACCCTTAGAAGCATGAACCGTCATTAATGACACCCGATTCGGTTCTAAAATTGCGACGGCATCGCCTTCCTCTACTGTATTTTCAGAATCCAAACTTTTAAAGCTCTGGTCTATAAAGTTAAGTACATTAAAGCCTGGAAGTTCTTCTTCTGTTCGCAAAAGATAAAGTAACTTCCATATATTTGACTCTCTTCTTCCCGTAGGATCAAACAGCAAACTCGAATCAATCAACCCTATCTCAATCAAAATGGATTTCAGAGTCTGTGAAAATCCAGATTCTCGAACTCTTTCAAAAAGACCACAGATATACTTTACTACATTGTGATCAGCAAACTGATTTCGAAAATGACCCCAATGCGAGACTCCTTTTTCAATGCTTTCGCACCATCGGACCAGCTCAGCGTCCGATACGTGAATCCAAGGAGATCTCAAAACCAATACTAAATTCTTATTGTCATGTGGGTTCACGAGCATCTTCAAGATGGCCAAAGCATCAAGTATTTCACGCCTTTCATAAAATCCAGAAGCTGAATGTACATGAGTAGGGACTCCGCGGTCTTCTAAAAACATTGCTAAGTCAGAAAGAACCTGATTTGTCCGAGCCAGAATACAAATTTCCTCCAATCTAGCTCCGTTATCCATCAAACCGATAATATGCTGCAAAATAGCGAAATCTTCGTTTTGATGCTTGTTTCCGTTCGAAGAAAGCTCTGGCTCGGTAATGGAAAAGTAAGCAACGCCAGTTTTCGAGTCTGTCACCTCTATCTTTGGGTCCATGGGTAAAAACTGATCTCCGATGCCTGAAAACAAGTCATTAATAAAATGCAATAGTTCCGGGCGAGAACGCCAATTTCTTTGCAGAAAGCTGATTTTTCCTTTTTGACTTTCAACCTCCCTTTCCTTATAGGCAAAGACTTCTGATCGAGCTCCTCGAAATAGATATATGCTTTGCTGAGGATCGCCCACAATAAATTTTGGCTTGCTCCCAATTAACTCATCTAAGAGCTCTACCTGTAAGGGGCTCGTATCCTGAAACTCATCGATAAGCCAATAATCCCAATCGCTAGAAAAAGCCCTTGCCATTTCTGGCTCTCTTTTTAAGCCATAAAATGAAATTAGCTCCAAATCACGCATCTCAACTTTACCTGATTCCATTTTTAAACTTATAAATTCTGTCGAATAATTAATTGCGATGGGCTCAAACAATTTAGCCATCTCGATGTATTGCTCCCAAAGGTCTACGTCGAAATAGCTCGAATTAAATGCTTTTTCGACTCGATCCTTATAAAAAGATCTAAAAGACTGCAAAGACTCCTTAAAAGGTTCAACGACCTTTCCGGCTATTCTGGGCAATGTCGGGAACTCCTCGACTAACAACGCCCCAGAAACAATTGGTAACTCATCAGAAATTATTTTTTTCCAAAAAGTGAGGCTGTCCTCGGACTTACTAAAAAACTTTGCCCACGCATGATCTTGTGGGAAACAACCTCGGAACTCTAGGCAAAAATCGTGAAATAATTCATAAAACTCTTTTAATGTGGTAATATAATGAGCTCGAAACTGATTGTATTTATAAAAAGAAAAAGAATCATACTGAATAAACCCTTCGTAAAAAATATTCGCCATTTCATAGAGTTGGCTAAATTTATAGTTCGCCAGCAAGACCGACACGTTTTCTTCTGGCTCTTGAAATAGAACATCTCTTAATATTTTTTTTCCCATTAGGGCGGCTTCATTCGGCGATACGATGGTAAAATTGGGGTCAATCCCACCTAAATAGCCATATGACTTTAAAAACCTCCCCAAAACTCCATGAATCGTTGAAATGAAGAGTTTTGACTTTGACGATACATAATCAATCAACTCAGAACGCCCATCTTTACAAGCTTCGACGATCAATCGCTCTCGAAGCTCCTGAGTGGCCTTTCTCGTGAACGTCGTGATGACAATTCTCGGATACTCTCCATGCTCCTCGCTCCAAGCCTCAGCAACTTCTATAACCTTTTTTGTCAGTCGAGTAGTCTTACCTGCACCCGCACCAGCCCGAACAATTTCATTTTCTATAATAAGTGAGTGGCTCTGCATGCCGATCTCCAATTACACTGTCCACAAATTTTCTTTTTGGCATCCGAAGACGGGACAGGTTGAAAACGCCCCGACTTCATCTGCATCACAATCTCTTCTATCTTAACATGGATCCCTTCAAGAACTTTACCTATCTCATCTTTAGAAACAAGCATTCCTCGCTTTGGAGGGAGAAGTCTGTCTCCCCTATCTTTAACAACAAAACCTTTTTCTCTTGTCATCTCTTTGACATTTAAAATACACGCGCCCACCACTTCACCGTGTTCTCCAATAGAATCTACTAATCCCTGTTCCAAAGCTTCTGTATACATCGCTAGTTGAAAGGAATTGGCTTCAATCCATTTTGAATAATTCTTATACGAGCTTCCGGACGACTTATAATCGATGACAACCAAATTTCCATGGGAATCACAGTCTATTCGGTCAATAAATCCACGGAAAAAGATGTCTCTATCATCGATTTTTTTCGGTGACAGACATCTGTTACTTATTGACCAATGCCCTCTGATTCCGACTTCACGCCCAATTGTCCGAGTTTCAGGAAACTGCCTTCTCCATTCACGCTCAACATTTAAGAATCTGGTTCCTAACTTAGCAAATCGATTTCGCAACGGACTCCAAAACCGCTCATCAGCAAGCGATAACTCGATCTCTTCTCGACACCTGTCTATGATTTCTAAATGTTCATCAAAAGTTCTTTCCAATTTAAGAGGTTCGCTAAGCAACACTTCAAAATACTTGTGAGTGAGCTTTCCATTGGTCAGCCGATCCAGGTCTAAATCTAATTCTTCCAAGTCATCTAACTTAAATAGCAATGTGCTAGCAACTAGATAGGGACATAAAGCAAAACGCTCAAGTTTTGAGGCAGACAAAGAAAACTTTACTTCACTCCCAAAATCCGCACCAACTTGTTTACTTGCTTCTTTTTTTACCTTCAATTCAGAACAAGTGCTAGAATTTCTGTGCAATCCTAGAATGTCTGTCTCCGATCGAATATTTGCCAAAAGAGCATCCCACCTAGTAACTTGTGGAGAACTGACACGATCTGGATCCAGGTCCCTTATAACGGCTTACTGC
>JAGRAG010000183.1 GCA_020435025.1 Bdellovibrionales bacterium
AGAGCTGAAGTATTTTATTTTCAAAAATGGCCGTTTGGCGACAGCCTCGAAACCGATTTCACACAACGACTGCCCGAGGAAGGGCCTTCTTGATTCGCTTTACCTGGCTCCGATGTTCTCTGAGTCTTTTCTGTCTTTTGAAACTCAGGAATCACTGATCGAATCCAGCCGAGTTCTTGCAATTGGCGCAAAATCTTTTCGTCTTTTTTGGCATCAAAGAGCTTAAACTCCTCCAGCTCTTCACGAGTGAGAACAATCTTTATGGGATTGTAAGGCTCACGCATCGCTTTTGAAACCAACCACCGCCAACTATTTTTCGCTCGAACGGCAGTCTGTTGTAGCGCCGTAACTTTTAGATTGGGCAATTCATTAGCCAAAACATCTTTTACGCGAGATTCCAACAGACGACTGGGAGTCGTTGTTCCCTCGGGAACGTAAATTTCCCTTTCATATTGATTGAGCTGTATAATGGATCGAACGAAATTGATATAGGCAAAGTTCACTCTTTTTCCCTTTAAGTCTCCTTTGTACTCCATCTTCGAGTTAGCAATGGCTCGCTGAACAGAAGCAATAAGACTAAAATAAGCACCAATGATAGAGCCTTCCGAACTAGAACTTAGAGGCATTGGAAAAAACTCTTTCATTATCGAATTGAGCCGATCACGATCAGCTGAGTGCACTCCTAGTATCTCTCCCACTTTATTAGAAATCCATGGATTAGAACCCATTTTAGTGGCCAATGAAGCCATGGCGAATAGTTCGACTAACTTCGACCGTTGAGACTGCGTGATAAAAGTCAATTGCCCAAAGTCAATCGGAGAAATCAAGAAAGGCTTTTCTCCACGTTGAGTCTCCATTAAATGCCGCACATAAATGAGGTAGTTTCCTGCATGTCGATCAGCATCAAACCAAACGGCCGATCGTCCGCCTTCTCTAAATAAAAGTTCGGCTTCCATTTCTAGAATTTTAGTGCCAACAGCTTGTCTATCTAATAGCCCTAATTCAAAGAAAGATACTCCTTTTGCAAATCTTGAATAAAGAAACCGATCCTTTAACAAAGTTTGCTCCGGAACTGCAACATCAAACATGCCATCACCAAAATTGTTATAAAGCTTCTTACGAGCGATCATAGTTTTGAGATACTCTCGTTTTGTCCGTTTCTCTTGTCGAACCGCATTTACAGCTCCATCGACAATAACTCCTAAAAAGGCCCACTTATTGCCGTTTTTACGGATCAGCTCTTCAACGGTGTTTTCAAGAACTTCGATGTAAAGCTCAGAATTAAACTGAATGTCACTTCGAAAGACCTGCATCACAAATAACTCTCCTGAATCATTCATGCGGGCCAAATAGGTGTACTTCATAGAGCCAGATCCAAGTGGTCGCACAATAGTAAATGGAACTTTTTTGTTTTGTCCAAAAATCTCTTCCGCATCAATGTACATTTCATTCAACTTTGGAGGCAACGTATTGTCTTGAGCCCTCCTCAGAACCTCATTGATCGTATCATCAAAGACGTTTGTTGGAACAAGAAACTGAGCGATTTTAGGGCCCACTCCTGGAAATCTTTCGAGGATGACTTTTATAGTTTCTCCAACTGACTTACTCTCATCTGGCTTCATGGCTGCCAATGCGGAGAGAACCGAAAGTTGGAATTCCGAGTTTCCTGACTTCTGTAAGCCTACGATCAAAGCATCTAATAGCTGAGTGGCATACTTCCTATTAAGCTGTTCCTCAGCTAACCGAGCTTTGTGTTCCGATAAAGACTCTGTATCGTTGCCTTTTTCTTTCACTCCATCTGTCACGATACGTTTCATCAATTTCTTAGCATAGCCTTTGGAAACAGTTCTTTTACCCGAAAGCAAAGTTTCCCCTAGGATGATTTGCATAATGCGCATAGCCCCTTCAACGGGAAGTCCCTGAAACATAGACCTCACTCTTTCAGGACCATGTAAAGGAAACTGACTCTCGATAAATGGTGTTGCTTCGATACTTCCACGTAAAAACAAAATGAATTCCATCTGTCTTTTCGGATTCCACTCTGCCATGTAACGAAGGATCTGTTTAAACGCATGAAACCTCTGGTCTCGGTCACCACTGGTAGCCGCATCTTCGATTCCCCTTATCAAAGAGCGTCTTTTGAGATCTTCAATATGATCACTCTCGGCTCTAGAGGCTTGAATTCGAATCGATAGCTCTTCCATGAAACTGACATACGCCATTCCCAACTCACCCAATTTCATTTGAGCAACAGTAGCCACCTCAGAAATCATGCTGATTCTGTCTATTGTTAACTGAGGAGGTGAGTCTGAAACAGTTAAAAGAATACGATACGCCGACGATTTTTTTATCTGTCGTAGTGCAAACTGATCTTGAATTTTCTGATCCATTACGCGGCCTTTGTCCACTGCGTGGCTTTCAATTCTATCAAGTTGCTCTCGAGTTGCCATGTCCACCAATTCACCTAACATTTTATCGGTTACCGTAGACACTCCTCGAGAAGAGAGCATGTCCCATAATTGGTATCGACCTTCGAAATCATTTTTGTCTGGTAGTGCATCAAGGGTGACAAGTGCAGCCACAATTTTTCTATGTACATTTTCTGAAAAGATCGGATCATATCTCCAAGCTGGGCTTTCAGGATAGGCTTTTCTTTTTTCTGCTAGAATATATGAAAGAGGACGTTCAATAGGAGTTGTTGCCTCATCAAGACGAGATTCCGGCCAATATAGGTCATGACCGTAAAAGTCCCTGATTTCTTGAACACTCTTTAAAAGTTCTATATGAGACATCACAGCTTCGTGTAGAGCCATACTGACTACAGTTCGATCTAAACTATAGTCTTCAGCATACTTAAGTGTTCTAGCCAGCATTTCGTGAAAGCTTTCACTGCTCTCCGCTAGCTGATTCGCAAAGTCACGTGATGCGTTTCCAAATCTTTTGTCAAAATAGCTAGCTATATGCTTTTTCTTTTCATCTGCTCGATAGATAGCACTTTTAATCTTAAGTAACTCTATCGTACTCAATTGAGAAATTGCTTTATCAAATATAGAACGATATTTCCTTGCCAATTTGACTCGCGCAATTTTTCCTATACTGTCCGGGCTTGGCAACCGATATTGAGCATCAGAGACCACCGATAGAAGATGAATCAGCTCTCTAGGGTAGACTTTGGGACCAACTACATATTTTAGCATATCAGGAAAGTGCTCCATAACTATTCCAGTTAGCCTGTCATGATAACGAATGTAGCTCTTTGTATCGAATCGAAAGTCATCTTGTTCGGCGTGAATACGACTTAGAAACTCAAAAGCTTCCGTTCCCGACAGCCTGGAACCACTTGAAGTTGTTGCTTTGGTGATCCGGTCAGCCTGAAAATGATCCTTTGTAAAGTTCCCATATTCCCTTGAAGTATAGTTTTTAAATACTTTACGGATTTTATCAGTTGATGCTTCCTGAACAGCCTTTAATATTTTCTGAGCAATTTCTCTGAGACGATCACTGCTTTGTTCTATACATGTCAATGAAGTATATGTCAGCTCAATGGTCTCATAGAAGTGCAAAAGAGACGTCGTTTCGCTTTTAGGCTGTAGCTCATAAATTGAAATTCCCTTATCAAGAAGCCTTAAATAGTCTTGTACTTTTTCTTTTCGACTCTTGTGCGAGA
>JAGRAG010000006.1 GCA_020435025.1 Bdellovibrionales bacterium
ACTTTTCGCCCAATTCTTGATTTGGTGCGATTGGGGAAAAACCTTTCGGATCCGCCTTTATTGTTAAAAAAGTCACATAGTAATCGACAAGTAACTCGCGAAATTCTTTGTTTTGTTTCTTAAAACGTTCTGAAGCCAGAAATGAAGGTGCGATTTTGCTATCGGGACTAGTAAGTGGGTCAGTGTCAAGATCGCTAGATAGTTTATAGCCCTCACCGGCAAACCCTGCGGCGAGGGCTGGCAGAACAACTCTCGTTTCAAGGTTGAGATAGTGTTTGTAAGCAGATCCCTTAATATTTGATTTGTACGGGACATCTACTTCTCTGTTGATAAGTTCTAGGTGGTAAATCATCTGATTGATGTCGTTAAACGATAGATCTTTAACAAGACCTTGTTGCTCGGCAACTTTTTTTCTAAAAAACTCTTCGCGCTTGGGGGATTCAGCTTTTATCTTACCATCGATATTGACCTTAATGCCGGGAGTGGTCTTTAGAACTAAATCTTTGAGTTCTTCAAGAAGGCTAGACAGCGAATCGGCGAGCGCAAAACTTGGCCCGAATTGAAAGAAATTCTTGTTTTTTAAGTCAATAGCTTCAGGGCATTGCCTTTGAAATGATAGAAAGATCTCTGAGGCATATTGTTTGTAATCAAGTCCAGGAACACGGGGCCGGGGGAGTTTACTGACGAAACGCAGGAGTGGGTATGACAAAGCCCCCCACCAAACTATTGATTCTTCGAACATCTGTTTAGACCATACTGATACTTCCACGCTATCAGGGGGTAAGTTGCAAAGATTTGAGAGACTTCTTGCGATTTCAACTGAGTCCGATTTCCTATTTTCAACAAACTCCTCAGAGAAATAAAGTTGTCGCCAAATATCAAGACCAGCAGTGGTTGAGGCTGAGAGGCCGACCCCTCTATTTAATGTGATGATATTGCGGCTCTGGATGAGCGCTTTTTCTGGCTTGAAGTTTGGCTGTCCAGAGAGTTTTGAATCAAGCAATCCTGGTAGTAAAAGGCTGGTCGCTGATTGAGCCCTTGCCTTTCGCTGAAAACTTTCACCTGTACCACCAAACCTTTCAAGTAAGTCGGCAACATATAAATCTATATTAACCTTCACATATAGTGACGAAACCAAGTGCTCTTTCAAAATGAGATGAGCTGCTTCATCGATTTTTTCTTGTGGGATTGGTGGCCCCTGAGGCTCATCTTTCTGGCAGGCCGAGATAGATAGGGCAATCAAAGGCAAAACGAGAATGTGACGAAAAACCTTGGTCACTAAGACCTCCAGCGAATTAAAAGGCATCAATAATATGACTTGAAATCTATACTGCGCACGGTCGGCGCGTAAAGGGTTATAATCACGACATATAATGTTTTCAGGATGTGTCTAGAAGTCGGACATCTTGAGTGGGAAGAGCAATTCCAAGGAGAAGGAAAGTAAATGGCGGAGAGACAGAGATTCGAACTCTGGTGACAGTTTCCCGCCAACACGGGTTCCAGCCGTGCGCCTTCAACCACTCAGCCACCTCTCCGCAATAAAATTGGAAGCTTGGATTTAGCACCTTTCTTGGGAAGGAGCAAGATTCCCCTAATCGACCTTTGATTTTTTTCGGCGTTCCTTGAAAAACTCGGTCAGAATTCGCGAGCAGGGCTCTTCCAAGACGCCAGAAAGAACTTCTGATTGATGGTTTAAACGAGCATCACCGAGAATTTGATAAAGAGAGTTCACTCCGCCACCTTTAGGGTCCGTGGTTCCAAAAACAACCCGCCGGAGACGGCTTTGAACGATGGCTCCGGCACACATCACACAAGGTTCTAGGGTCACATATAAGTCACAATCGACAAGCCTCCAAGCCCCCAAGGCCTTACTGGCCATGGAAATGGCTCTGATTTCCGCATGCTCAAGCGCCGAGCTTTCGGTCTCCTTTAGATTGTGGGTCTGAGCCAAAACCTTTCCATCCTTAACGATGATGGCCCCGACAGGCACTTCTCCCAGGTCTCGGGCTTTCCGAGCCTCCTCAAGGGCTATTTGCATGTAGAAGGCGTCGTCGAGACTCTGTGGCAACGCTGCGCTCCAATCGTGATGGGGTTTGTGGAAAATCAGCCTACGAGCCCGTCTTAGGGTTTGTCAACCGCGTCGGAATCTGTTATTCCTACCCATTCATTTTTACAGCACACAACCCATGGGGTTCCTGCGAGTCTACGAGAAAGGCGGGTGAGAGAGTTATGGCATTTGTAAAATTAAGAGATAGCGAAGCTTTTGAACAGGCCTTCCGCAGATTTAAAAAATCTTGTGAAAAATCAGGAATTTTATCGGAAGTTAAAAAGCGCGAGCATTACGAGAAACCAGGTATTCGTCGTAAGAAAAAATCACTGGCTGCCCGTAAGAGACAAGTGAAAAAAATGCGTAAATTTGGACGTT
Source organism: Bdellovibrionales bacterium (assembly GCA_020435025.1). Classification (GTDB taxonomy): domain Bacteria; phylum Bdellovibrionota; class Bdellovibrionia; order Bdellovibrionales; family UBA1609; genus JAGRAG01. The sequence goes on from JAGRAG010000006.1 coordinate 2,426, forward strand.
AGTCTTAAACTCATTTGGGATTTTTATGAGTCTAAAAGAACAGATACAGGCCGACGTGAAGTCGGCCATGAAAGAGCGAGATTCAGAGCGCTTAACGGCTTTAAGATCTTTGCAATCTTCGATTAAAAATAAAGAGATTGAATCACGTCCAAATGAAATAACTGACAATGACATCTTGGACGTCATCAAGAAAACGGCAAAAAAGCACAAAGACTCTATTGACCAGTTTAAAGCAGCTGGCCGCGAGGATTTGGTGGAAAAGGAGAGTTTCGAACTTTCTTTAATCGAGAAGTATCTTCCAGCGCAGATGGGAGAAGCTGAGGTTAAAGCCATCGTAGTAAAAGCGATCGAAACTGTGGGGGCCACTTCAATGAAAGAGATGGGGGCTGTGATGAAAGAAGTCATGGCGCAAACTCAAGGGGCTGCCGACAATAAACTGATCAGTCAGATCGTTCGCGACAGCTTGTCATAAAGTTCAAAGTCACATTTTGGGGGTGGAAGCTCCCGATAAACATGATGGGAAAGCTACATGAAATTTAGCCAGAGTTTCATTGAGAAAGTACGTGACGCCAATAACATTGTCGACGTGATTTCTCAATTTACTCAACTCAAAAGGGCTGGGGGGCGAATGACAGGCCTTTGTCCCTTTCCTGATCACAATGAGAAAACGGCGAGCTTTTCGGTTTCTGAAGACAAGCAAGTTTATTACTGCTTTGGCTGTAAGAAGTCAGGGAACATCTATACGGCCGTTCAAGAATTACAAGGCATGAGCTTTCCTGAAGCCGTTGAGTATTTAGCTGGTAAAGCGCACATCCCCATACCTGTAGAGTCTTATGAAAAAGGCGGTGTGCCTAAAAAAGAAAAAGAGACAGAAAAAAAATCTTTATTTCGTGTTTCTGAAATCGCGGCTCAATATTTTCACAACAATCTTTTGCGACTTCCGGCACAACATCCAGTTCGTCAATACTGTGAAAGACGAGGGTTGAGCGAAGAGATCATTCAACTCTTTAAAGTTGGATATGCTCTCCCCGAATGGGAAGGGTTGGTTCATCACTTTCAAAAAGTACAGGTGCCGATCAAATTGGCGGAAGACCTAGGTTTGGTGCGCTCAAGAGGTGAGGGGAAATCCGGACACTACGATCTTTTTCGTGAGCGGGTGATGTTTCCAATTGTCTCTCATACAGGGCGACACATTGGTTTTGGTGGACGTGTTTTAGGAGATGAGCTTCCGAAGTACATCAATAGTCCGGAGTCTCAGATTTTTAATAAGGGCCATATTTTTTATGGTCTTAATGAAACTGCAAAATTCATTCGTACTGAAGATGAAGTGATTGTGGTGGAAGGCTATATGGATTTTCTGGCTCTTTATGCAGCCGGGGTAAAAAATGTTGTCGCTACACTGGGTACGGCTTTAACCATCGATCATGCTAAGCTTTTAAAGCGTTACACCAAACGAGTTATTGTGCTTTTTGATGGCGATTCTGCGGGACAAAATGCTGCGGAAAGAAGCTTGCCAATTCTTCTCAGTGAAAGCCTTTTACCGCGAGGACTGATTCTTCCGGATAAATTAGATCCGGATGACTACATAAAAAAATTCGGTGTTGAATCCTTGCGGTCGCAAATGCAATCGGCAAAAGAACTTTTCATTCAGTTTCTTGATGGTCAATTGACCAACTATCGGAGCACAGCTTCGGAAAAGATTTTGATACTCGATAAGTTGGCTCCGGTTTTTCATAAAATCGCAGATGCACGTCTTAAAAGGCTTTATGCGAACGAAATTGCCAGTCGTTTAGGGGTCACCTTGGACTTCTTGCGTCAGGCATTGGCTGGAAATAAGGGGAAAAGTTCCTACCCCCCTGACTTAGCCCAAACTGGGGCTGCAAAAAGCGTCAACGAATCGGACAACTCTGAAAAAAAGCCGGAACAAGTTAAAAAAATCAAGGTGTTAGGGGCCCCAAAGACGGAACTGTTTTTGCTTAACCTCTCCTTGCAAAATGAGCAGTTATTTATAAATGCCATGGAGTCTCCAGTGAAGGAGTCGCTGGGTCATCAAGGGATCAAAGAGCTTTTTCTGAGAGCCATTGAGATTTATGGACAAATGCCAAATAATTTTGGTAAGTTAACAGCTTTGTTAGTAAGTGAAGTGGACCCTCCCGAAGTCGTAACTCTGCACCTTTCTAAAGAGTTATCAGAGCTCAGTGAGGAAGACCGCCAAAAGACGTTTTTAGACTGTAAATATAGAATTTTAGATAAGCATTTACGTCTAGAATCAAAACGCCTCTCTCAGTCTCTCAGTGTGGGGAGTGAAGAGGAACGAAAAGATAAGTTGGAACAGATTATGAATATCCAAAGGGATAGAAGAAATCTGGCAAGAGATATAGATCCTACGTTAAAGGAAATGGAGCCAAAATAATGAGTAAAAAAGGTGCAAATTCAGCGGCTGAGGGAGATCGAATCGTTCTGTCAATGGAGCAACAACAGGCATTGATAGTTGAAGAAATTCAACGATTTATCAAGTTCGCTAAGGAAAAAGGCTCAATCACAATTACAGAAATCAACGAGCTTCTGCCTCAGGAAATCATAGCTGCTCCGGTACTTGATTCTTTCATGCAAGCTCTTGAGGTCAACGGTGTATTAATTACAGAGGCCGGTAAAAATGGAAGTGATGACGAAGAAAATCTCTTTCTATCTGACCCTGATTCTGAAGAAGAAAAAGTCGACGATGAAGAGTCTGACACCAAAGGCAGTGACCCTGTTCGCTTATACCTTCGAAAAATGGGAAGCGTGTCTCTACTCACTCGTGAAGGCGAAGTAGAAATTGCTCAGAGAATTGAAAATGGAGAACGTGAAATTGTTCGAGCGATGCTTATGTCACCGATCGGAACGCAAGAGATCATTGATCTAGGGACCCGTCTTGATGAAGGAAAGGTCAAGCTTAAGGCCATTTTCCGTGGTCTCGAAGATGAAGAGACTCAATACGAAGAAGAAGAATACATCGCCAAAATTCATGAATTGATCGGTCATGTAAAAGAGTATCGAGCTAAAGCGACCCCTTACTTTGAAATTCTAAGAGACAATCCTCGAAAATCAGAGGCGGTCATAGAAGCTGAGGTGGAGCTTTCTAAGCTCAATGAAATTTTGATGGTTGATTTTGAAAAGATCAATTTTAACCGAAAAACAATCAATCGAATTGTTATTAAATTCAAAAACCTTGTCGGTCGTATGACGGAATTGCGTAAACGTATCCGCATTGCTTTAGAAAAAAGCCGTTGCGCATCTGTTGACGACTTAGCGCGACTATTTAAGATTTGTGAATCTAACGAAAGTGAGATGAGCAAACTCACTCGTGAAACCGGATTGTCTTACAGCGCTTTTCGTCAGCACGTCCGATTAGCGACGGATGCTGATAAAAGATTAAAGCGATTGGCCGAAGAAACACAGATGAATTTCGAATGGATTCAGGACTCAAACGTCATTATCTGGCGTGGAGAGGTTCAGGCCGACAAAGCGAAAGCGGAATTGGTTGAAGCCAACCTTCGTTTGGTGGTTTCGATTGCCAAAAAGTACGCTAACCGTGGACTTCAATTTTTGGATCTGATCCAAGAAGGAAACATTGGCTTAATGAAAGCTGTTGATAAATTCGAATACCGTCGTGGTTATAAGTTTTCAACTTATGCCACTTGGTGGATTCGTCAGGCGATCACTCGAGCCATTGCCGACCAAGCAAGAACGATCCGTGTTCCTGTGCATATGATTGAAACGATTAATAAGCTAGTTAGGACTTCTCGTCAGTTGGTTCAAGAATTGGGACGAGAGCCAACTCCTGAAGAGATCACTGAAAAAATGGACATGTCTGTTGAGAAGGTTCGAAAAGTCTTAAAGATTGCTAAAGAACCCATCAGCTTGGAAACTCCTGTTGGCGAAGAAGACTCTCACTTGGGTGATTTTATCGAAGATAAAAAAGTGATCAATCCTTCAGAAGCCATTGTGAACTTGAACTTGGCTGAGCAAACCCGCCAAGTGCTCTCGACCTTAACGCCTCGAGAAGAGAAAGTCTTAAGAATGCGTTTTGGTATTGGTGAAGAAAGTGATCACACTCTTGAAGAAGTCGGGCAGGATTTTAACGTGACACGTGAGCGTATTCGTCAGATTGAGGCGAAGGCTCTTCGTAAATTGCGACACCCCAGCCGATCAAACCGACTGCGCACCTTCATTGATTCTCGCATAGATGCCGCTCTTGCTGAGGGTGATGGCAACGGCGAGGTCTAATTCGAAGACCATGAATAAGGACTTGCCCGGAATCTTGGGCAAGTCTATATTACTCGAACACAATTTATGGGGGCTTAGCTTAGTTGGTTAAAGCATCCGGCTCATAACCGGAGGATCGGAGGTTCGAGTCCTCCAGCCCCTACCAATAAAATACCCAAGCCAGAGGCTTGGGTTTTTTATTGGAATTGTGTTGAAGCGCCGAAATTCAAAAGAACGGCTATCTATTTAAGGGGCATCTGTAATTACTAATCTATATTCTTAAGACGTTTAAATGCAAAAGGCTTTACAGGATAAATTTTTCGAAAGTGCTCGTTAAACAATCTTGGATCGCCAAAACCCATATCATAACTGATTTGGGAAATCGATCTTTGGCTTTTCAATAAGTCCCTCACGGACGTTATGACTCTTAATTGATTGACGTACTTTAAAGGGGAAAGGCCAAAAGATCTTTTGAAGTAACGACTGATCACGGAAATATCTTTGTTCATATGCTTAGCAAGATCGTTAATTTTAAAATTTGTCCGCCAATTGAGATGAATCCACTCTTGGACTCTAAAAGATAGCTCGGTCGGGTTAGAACACCGACTGAGTTGTTTTTGAGGTAGCTCCGGAAAGTTTTCAAAAAACTGAGCAAAAAGCTCAAATAAATTTTTTGTGTCATCACTATAATTTACACAGATTGCCTTATCAGGAGCGCCTCTTGATAGAGGGATTTCACTAACCAATAATTCGAACTCGATCTCTCCTTTCGGCAAAACCCACTCAACGACGCTCTTTCCAGGGATGTATCCCATTATTTGTTGTCCTAGAAAAATTCTTGCGCCATCTCGAACAACTGAAATTTCTCCTTTCTTAGAAAGGGCATAGAAAAAGACCCAACCTTGACCAAAAATATCTATATGATGAGTTTCTTGGTCCAATAGGCGCGCACGTTTTATTGTGAAGACTTCTTGGGAAAGAAGACTGTATGTGCCGCCAAGCTCTGGAACGTCAACGACATGCCCTAGTGCTTTTTTTTGTTTGTCCTTGAAATGGTGGTGATCGAAATCCATACCTTCCTTTGAAACCATACAGAAATATGTTTAGCCAGTTTGACAAAGAAAGCAAATGTTAAGCGACTTGTTTTTGCGGTTTGTCCGTTAAGTCCATAAACCTTATAAGGTTTGCTAAAGGATCTTCGTTCATCATTGCTTTACTTATGGGTAAGATTCGTTTCTGAAATTGAGAATCTTGCAAAATTAAGTCAATTTCATGTTTAAATGTTTTTGCATTCAAAGTCGAGGGCCGAACGACCTTTGCAAGTTTCTTTTCAGCCAACATGGATGAGTACAGCCACTGATCGTAATTGTCGGGCAAGGCCAATACAGGAACTCCTAAAGCGAGCGCTTGTTGCGCTCCACCACTGCCACCATTACTCACGTAGAGTTGGCACTGCGATAGTATTTCGCGGTCGGGCAGATAAGGAGCTGTATAAATATTTGAGGCTGGTTGAAAATTAATATTTTTTCCGGAGGTAGATAGGATAATTTCGTATTCCGAATTTCTAAGTGGTTCTAGTAGCTTTGGAATTATTTCTGCACGGCCGGAAGATCCAAGAGATATATAGATCAAGGGTTTTTGTTGATTCACATTCTTCCACCAGTTGGGAAGAGAGATTGGATAAGAAAATAGTAAAGTTCCTAAAAAACTATGATTTTCTGGTAATTGAATTCCAGGGTTCATTTCTGAAATATCTAAGTACCCTACTTTTGCCCCGGAACTGTAAAGCTGATGAATGGATAGGATCTGCTTCAGGCCCATTTCGTTTCTTACTTTATTGAAAGGCCTAAGTATATTTTTTTCGAAATACCCTTTAAGATTTTTAAATAAAAAACCACCGATTTTCTCTCCAAATTTATAAACGATTTCAATATCAGGTGTGACTTCATAGGGAGGTTTCCAGTAGGGGCTCCACGTGATATTATTTATAGTAATGTGAGGAATCTCCATACTTTCGGAAGCCATTGAAGAGCTGAGGCGAAAGTCATCAATAATAAAATCCGGCTGTACTTTTTTAATAACATCTATATCCTGCTTTAAATTGTGTTTTACTACTTTTTCGGTAAAGGGAATCTCACCTTTTCTGATACTGTCTAAAAACAATTGAGAAGAGACGCCTCCATTTAATTCATGAATTGTTACTTTGGGAGCCGTTTGCAATATCGAATGATTTTGAGTTGTAGCAAGATGTACGTCATAGCCTAAATTCGCCATCTTTTCTGCAAACCAAAAAGGCCGAAATAAGTGAGCCGAGGTGACAGCTTCAGCAAAAAATAAAACTTTTGGTGTCATTTGCTTCATCCCCTTTAGCGCAATAGAACCTTTAACAAATCAATGCTCTCATTGAGGATATCGACTGATTTAGCAGAAGATTTCGGAGGATTTTTGACTAAAAGGCTAAATATATTCAGGAGCCTGCTGCAAAGGAAAAATAGATCTGGATCATTTGTTGGTAGAATATAACAGCTGTTAAATACATTTAAAAATGGACTTGTTGCTGGTACAGGATTGAGAGGCTTTTGTTCAAATACCCCATTATGTTCAATAATTTTAGTCTTAAGTCAGAAGTGATGATAAACAGTGATGAGCCTAATTCACTTTATGCTCAAAAACCCTAGTGCCTGAAAATTCTCTATATTATGATTTCTTTTATGGGGAATTTTCGAATGGCAACAATTCAGGATAATAAATTAGATTCTTTTGAAGTGAAGACCCCTGATTTCACCACACACGTCGTTCGTTTAAGTGAAGAACTGCTTTTAATGAATCGAACCCATTTTTGGAAATCAAATACGAATATACAAGAGGTGTTTTCCGAGGGGTGGAAGCTTTTCGTTATCACTGAGTCAGTAGGACCTGTTCAGATTGGTGTATCTCAAGACAAATTAGTGCCAGTGGAAACGGGCACGATGGCTCTATATTTACCTCCTTTTGCTGTGATTGACTGGCACTTACCCCAAGGGACTTTAAAATGGAAAGCTTATCTATCATCAAGGCCTCTTAAATTTGAGTCGACCGACGCGTTCACATTTAAGTGGAACGAAGGTAGAGGCATTTTCACCTTAGATGACATTGATAATGTTCTTTTAAATGTGAGGGATTATAAGAGAGTAAGTCGAAGTGCAGGAAAATGCTTTGTGTCAAAGGTGACTAAGGAGTATTTGGATAAATGTTTCTTAATTAGTGAGTCCACTCGTCAGGTGGCAGAAAAATTAGGTTTTTCTTATTCGACGATGACCCATTATTTCCGAAGAACCTACTCAATGGCTCCAAGCGACTATCGTAGACACTTAAGGATTACAGCGGCCGGAAGTGGATTGTTTAATGGTGAACGCACATCCACAGAAATTTGCTTTGAATCTGGACATCAAGATTATTCTAGCTTCAAAAGCGGATTTAAAAAAATATTTGGATTGACCCCATTGCAATTTAAATTTTGTAAAGGCCAACTTTCAAAACCTTATTCAGCAAAGAAAAATAATCAAATAGAGGGCCATGAGTTGTGAGAATTATCCGTGGTACACCTGTTGTTTTATTCTTTTTGCTAGTGATAATTGGCTTGTTATTCAGTTCTCTCTTAATTTATTTTGTTCACTTGGCTTGGTCACCATGGACAGTATCCGAAGTATTAGCGATCGGACTCTGGAGTCTTCTGTCTCTTGTTTTTGTTCTACTGAGCTATCGCCTTTTTTTTTGTCTGTTCCCTTTGCCTCAAGGTGAAATTCTAGAGGGAACGTGGGAAGAGAGTCTGACGATGATCTATCAACTCTTTTCGATAATGTTGTGGCGGCCTATTTTTCAAACACGACTGATTCCAGTACCTATGTCACGCCTTGTATATATTGCCTTAGGGAGCAAAGTAGGGGCCGGAACATATTTTCCAGGAACAATAGGGGACCCTCCGCTCTTCTCAGTTGGGAGGAACTGCATAATTGGCGAAGATAGTTTAGTGATTTCTCATGCTATTGAAGGAGCAAGACTAGCATTTTATCCAGTACGATTAGGGGATCATGTTACCATAGGGGCAAAATCCATAGTCATGGCTGGAGTCGAAATTGAAGACGGCGCCATAGTAGCGGCGGGCTCAATTGTAACCAAGATGACAAAAATTCATAGAGATGAAATATGGGCTGGGGTTCCAGCTAAAAAAATTGGCCTGAACCAAAAAAAAGCTTAGATTTATCAATATAGTCTCGATCGGCCTTGCGTGTGGGCAAATTTTAGGCGGTTGCTGTATCTTGCATAGAAGTAAAAGAGCCGTTTAATGATTATACACCTATGAAAATCCTCCAAAGACGAACCAACGATTTTTAAGAATTTTCACGGATTTCGCGTAAAGCAAGGCGTGGCATTTTTTGCCTATTGAAAGCAAATTATTAAAATGATAGGTGACAAAGAAACAAGAGAAACTTCAGTTTTATAACAAATCAAACCTATTAAGCTCATCAGAGAAAGTCTCAAAGTTTACTGAATATAGAAGATTTAAAAGGTCTAAATTAGTTAGAAGGTCGGAAATGAAAAAAATTTTATCAATGGGTCTAATTTTCTTTGGTTTTAGTACGTATGCGTGCCCTTCAATTTCTGGACTTTTTCTTTGCGATGTAAAGCAGAATCAAGGGACAGCACAACTTAGAGTGAGATTTTCAACTCAACAAAACTTGGGAGTTTATTCTTATACAGCAACCTTTATAGATTTAAATCAAACCATCAGCTATGTTGCCGACGGAGCTTTAAGTATGGTGGATGATGGTCAAAATAGTGGATATGTTTATTTTCTTTCGACAACTTGTAAGGGGCAAAGTCTTGAGACGAGAGTTTTTGATTACCAAATGGAGTCTAGAGAGATAACTGGCTCAGTGCTAGTCACTTCATTTGTTGTTGATGGCGAATTGCGAACGGAAGAAGGGCTTGAAGATGTTTTTGGGGGAGATCAATCAAATAAGGTACTGTTTAAGAAGTGTGTGCCCTTAGAGTAGAAAAGCGTGCTTTTTTCTTCTTAAGAAAAGTCTCTATGTCGTTTGAAAAATTTGATCTTCATTAGTAGCGGTTAATTGAGTTGCTTTGGCTCTAACTTTGCATGTTTTTCTGATGTGATAAGAAAATATAAGTTATTGATATTATTATATTTATTTTTATTATCTGGATATGGTAGTGCTGATTCTATCTGCGCGAACAGTGTAAAGAGAAGCGGTAGCCAGATCGCCTTAGGAGATATTAGGCCATATAAGAGAAGGCCTGTAACTACTCAGTGTGAGGGCACTTGCTATTTTGAAGCGTTCGCTGCGGCTCTTGAAAGCGAGATGTCCATTCAGAGAAATCGACCGACGTTTGTTTCGAGACTTCAACTATTTGCAAACCTTATTGAGGCGCGTTTAGAGCAAGCTGAGACGGGGTTTCTTAAACTAGACGATTCTAAAAATGGACAGATTGATTTTGTTTCTTATGATAGTCCTAACAGAATGTTTAATGCTCTAACCAGATCTAAAGATGTTTACTATAGGGAGACAGCTTCTCAGCGAGAGGTCTATTTGGAAAATAGACAAATCGAAACTCTTTATATGCTTATAAGTAGAGAGCTTTATTTGATGAAAAGAGGTCGTTTAAAGGGAGTCGAAAACCCGGAAGAGCGTAAACGGATACAAGATGAGATAACTAAAGAGTTAAAGAAAAAAACAAAGCGATTCTTGGAAGAAAACTTTTCTTGGGAACAATACCACCGCACTCGTATAAAAGGTGGTTTTCGAAGACACATATTTGACTCGCTGATTGTTGAGTCAGAGGGTCGTTATCATTTTGTGGAGTCCGCTGAACGAGAAATAGTTGAGGCACTGGAAAGGGGGTCAGAACTTGTTTTAACGGCCAGTTTTATCGAGTCTTTTCTTCAGAAAAAGGATGGAATAAATGGTTTTTTTGATATCAATTCTAGCTATCTAAAAAATAAGAGCACTTATTTGAATGGAAAAAAAATCAATCGCCATGCTGTGGTCATAGTTGATGTTATAAAAGACAGTGACGGCCATATTCATTATCTAGTTGTTCGAAACAGTGAAGGTTATAGTGGGAGGTCTTCCAATGGCTACTATTATATCAGCATGGCCTACCTAAAGGAAGTGGGTCGATTTTTAATTCAAATAATAGATGTTCAACTCGAGGAATAGGATTCGTGTGGAATATTTCTATAGCGAAATGAAATTTAATTTCCTATAAGTAAAATATCATTTTCATATTTAAGATAAATTCACAGTTTTTAAGATTTCCATTCTTGTATGGCTAAATAATTCATATATGATTTTCCAGTAAACAATAAACTAAGGGGGAACTATGATCGTTCGATGGATATCGATAGTGACTTTGTCAATTGCTTTTGCCAGTCTTTCTTTTGCGGTGGATGTGAATCCTAGAGATGATCTGGGGCAAATCAGGGTGGAATTGCCAAAATTAAACCCTAGTGATCTTGGGGTGAAAGATTTTAAACCTGAAAAGGTTCACCTTATATACGAAATTGCCGGCAAGCGGACCCAATTAGCCGTCGGTAAAACCTATGATGTTGCAGCTGGGCAGGGTTGTCTCTCAGTTTCTTACTCTCAGCAAGTGTCTTCCAATTTTAAAAACTGTAAAGTGACCATTTATAAAAAGCAAAAAACAGAAATCCTTTTAAGTGCAATCGCTCTGGATTGGGACAGAGATCAATTAGAAGTTCATGTAGGACCCCAAGCATCTTTTAACTTAATTGATGAAGACAGCACATATCATTTAACAATTCCACCAAACTATAAAGAGGTTCCTTTTTTCATTGTTCCAGCGGGCAAGTTTTCTGTGAAATTCAATTCTCGAATCATGGTCCTAGCAGATCAACAACAGTCTCAGATGATTACCCCGGGCAGATATCTGAACTGGAATGTGACTCCTCAAGATCGCAGAAGAACTATCATGTTGAACTTTGAGGACCACCCCAAAAAATTTAGTGCTATCGATGGAAATCATGTGTTTGTTTTAGAGCGAAACGTCCAGACCGAAAACTGGAGTAGAGACAGTTACTTTCCTTACGGAAATGATGTTGCAAGACGGCTGCTCCCAGGGAATTCGGGTTTTGGAGAATACGGGGTAACAACATGGTATATGGCTGATCCAGTAAAAAAAGGAACTATGATCAAAGCTTTTCCTTTAGGTTCCAAATCCGAAGCTGTGTATGAGATTGTTGTGAATAACATTCCCCACAAGGTAGGAACGCTTGAGAATACAAATGTTTTTACATTCAATGTTGTGACTTTAAATGTTCATAATTTCATTGATAAATCTAGACAGGGGACATTTAAGGTCTTTCAAAAAGGGGCTGTTTATCGTGGTGGTGTCGATCATAAGACCGGTATGCGGCAAGTTAAGAAGCCAGATTATTATTCGGGTCGTCTATTTGATAGTTACTTTTATACAGAGTCGAGCCTTGATCTTCCCAGAGGGTTTGTCTACGTCTTAGATTTTTATTTAGATGATGATCTCGGAAGAAAAACGCGACAAGAAAGTATCGAAGTCGATTTAAGGTGAAGAAAAATTACCGTAAATAGGGTTATTTTGAAATTCTTCAGGCCCAATCACTCGCACTCCCATGTTCAGGAGTGCGATTTCAACAACGGCCGAGGGGGCTCTGATGGGAAAGGCCACGGCAAGGTCGATGTCACGTCCCGTACTTAGTCGAATCACTTCACTAACGCGAATAACGTCGCGCAATTTATTTGTAAGCCTTTGAAAATAGGGATCAGTAATTTTCAAATCATAGTGAAGATTTTTGATTTCAATCCAAGTATCTCCTTTGATCACATCCATGTCCCGTTTTAATGTCCTTTTTAGAGACTCGGCAGATCCGCACATTTGCTCCAGTAAAGGTAGCTGTTCAGTAGAAATGAGTTTATCCATCTTGACCTCAAATCGAGTGTTAGGGTCTACGTAGTGAAGGTTGGTATTCAATTCTGCGATCTGCCCTCTCGTCCAAGAAAGTAGGTAAGATATAAAATCTAGTGCCGGGTGATTTTCGTTCTTTCGAGCATCGGATCGGCTGCGAAGTCTAACGCCTTTGTACCGACGACGAATCATTCGAAAACCACTGGCGGCCCGTGGCTCATATTCAGAAATAAGGTGGGCTTTTTTAATCACTTGCTCTTGTAAGTGAGGATAGTCGCCTAACTTCTCGGCCAGGCTCAATAGCTTGAGAGAAGCGGTTTGACGCATGCTTTTTGCGCGACTGGCGGCTCTGGAAATAGAGCCCATGCTGACCAGCCAGTCCAGTGCATTGACCTCGAAGGGGGCTCGAATCTCTCGGATACTCTGTACAGCCTCTGCAACCGTTAGATTGGACCCTGATGAGGATGAGACAGACGTGGCGCACTTTCCGCCTTCCGCAAAGGATTGAGGGCCCAGAAGGCAGATCGAAAAAACAATAAGACCCCTTTGGAGCATTTTCCAAGCGGGATGGATGTACGACAAGGACATGACATCGATAGTGCATTTCTTATGCCATACCTAAAACCGCAAGATTGAATAAAATCGTGCTATATCAAGTGTTTACGGAATATTTCGTAGGGGATGAAGTGAGACTTATATAGTTATTAGTCAAAGGAGACGAACTTCGGGCTGAGTTCCCGGGAGTGATGATGGTCTTCCCGAACCCCATTCTTTTGGAATTGTTTTTGAGTAAACATTTCCAAAACCAAGATGCTTAAGAATTATGCAAAATAGCGCTTGTCATTTCCCTATCGGCTTAGTAACACGGATCGAATTTCGAAAGGCTTAAGGTTTGAAGTTATTGCGAAGATCAGTAACAGCTTTGTTTCTAGGGTTGTTTGCGTTTCCCCATTTAGCAAATACAGGAACTCCTGTGCCTCCTTCCGTTGTTGAACTCGATTTTGCAAACCCATTCCAATGCCTTCTTCCCTTTGGCTCCAATCCAGAAAAAGTGGAGTTCTCTCAAGTATTTAATATACGGGAAAGAGAAATTATCATCTCGGACAGTTCTCAGGAATCTCGCAAAAGTATTCGGGCTCATTGTTTTGTGGAAGACGACTCCATCTATAAGTGCAAGTGGGGGCACTTTGAGTTTGTTGAAGTTGATTTACTGCATTCTCAATGGGTTTACATATCCACAAAAAAATTCAATTATGTCCTCTCTGGAAGCTATAAGGACGGGATTGCTAAGGCCTCTCGCCCCATTAAGTGTACCTTCCAGATCACATCGGCTTCTTAAGCGATCCTTAAGTAAGTTTATTAACTGGGAAGGGACATGCCATCTTATATTATTGAAAATGGTGAAAAGGGCCGATGGCCCGAAGAACTTATCATCCATACCGATGGGGCTTGTAGAGGCAATCCTGGGCCGTCATCTATTGGAATTGTCTTTAGTAGATTGGATTTGGAAACAGTTTATGAATATGCGGAAACGATTGGGTCACAAACAAATAATTTTGCAGAGTATTTTGCTGTGAAAAAAGCCTTTGAAATCGCATTGAGTCAGCAGGTTCTTTCCGTTCACCTAAAAAGTGATTCACAACTATTAATTCGACAACTCACGGGAGAATATAAGGTCAAATCGGAAGGGTTGATGCCTCTGTATTTAGACTGCCGATCGCTCGTACAGAAGTTTAAACGAGTCCAATTTGAACATGTTCGCCGAGAA
>JAGRAG010000184.1 GCA_020435025.1 Bdellovibrionales bacterium
AGGGATGGATAAAGTTGTATCTGCTGGCCGAAGATGAGGTAGAAGTCTTTGCCAGACTATTGTTCAATTTTTCATAACGTATCCGATAGATATTTCGTCTTTGTACAAGGGTTTCTTGACCTTTTTCCGTCAAAATGGCGACTTTGTCTTTTGTAAACCCTATTGGCCAACCACTGGTAAGAAGAGTGATTTTATTTTTGTGTTTTGTATAGATGTAGACTCGAGATACGGAATTGGGTTTGATATCCTTATTAAGGGGCAACTGATCGAGAGGGTAGTATGCCAAATAGATAATCTCATGAGATCGGATTTGCTTGGTGGTACCATCTAAAGTGAGAAAGTCGACATTGTGATCTTCAACATTGATGATTGTGCCGAGCTCTCTTTGACAAGCAGCTGTGTAAACGGCCATAACGTTGACGGCGTGGGCCTGCAAAACCAAAAGGAATCCTGCTAAGCCGACGAGTGTCTTTAAAATGAGGCGATTTGTTCTGTTAGAAAACAAACTCAAAACTACCTCCAAGTGTAAAACCGTTGTCATTTTCTGAAGAGTTCAGGGATGCAAATCGAAATTTTCGTTCTATTATATGATAGTTTCCATAAAGCCGGATAGCAACATAGTCCCCAAAGGCATGCTTCAAACGGACTTGAGTGGTGAGGTGCGTGGCATCCATGAAGTTCGTTTCAGAGGGAGTGGTCTCGTTGTACTTAAAGGTTTTATATATTTGACTGGCACCGATACTAAATTCGTTGGTCAATGTCATGTCGCCATTCAATCGAATAAAATGAGATTCAAAGTCATAGGAATCAATGGTTCCAATGCTGCTCACATTTTCGTCAATGCTCACATCAAAGTCAGTAGGGGAATTTGATTGAGAGGTCGTTTGCGAAATCAAAGCGGATGCTTTGAAACGGGTGTTTGTGAACATAACACGAACGATTGGAGAGATGTTAGAGGCTAAAACTTCTCTAAAGGCGTCAACCGCTGGGGCCGTCGGGTTTTTTACATAAATGAGGTGGTTGGCAAAAAGTGTTCCAAAGGAAAGGGAAAAAGGACCATAGTCGCCGCCCATCAAAGCCATGTAGTTAAAACTGGAAGCCGTAGCGGAAAATCGGTTGCGGTCTTCGTCCAAAACTTTGCTCCAGTCTTCTTTTATGGGAGTATAAAATTCAGTACCGGCCGCCAGAGAAGAGAGGTTTCCTACAAACGACGCGTGAAAAAGGTGCGACTTGAGATCAGATCGAAAGGAAAAATTTCTTTCAACCGTAGGTAAATACTCTGTATCAAGATTCCCAATTTGATTAAAGCTTTGAAAACGATACTCGCTTCCATTAGCCCACTGAAAATAAAAGGGAAGAGGTAGGGATTCCACGGACTCTTTGAGATCACCACCGATTACGATTCCCATGCGGGTTCTCTTTTCATAAAGATAGGGTTTCGCATACAGATAGGTTCGCTCTTTGTAACTTTTTAGATCTGCAAATCCGGTCTTAAAATTATCTAAAACCTCACTGATCTGGACTTTATCAGCTAAGATTCGGGTGGGGCGCAGGGATTTGTCGTTGCTCTTTAGGCGACATTGATTGCCTACGGAACCAAGATGCAGCTGGGTCGGAACATATCTGACCGGTTTGGCAAAGATATCTGGTTCTACTGGACGAATTTTAGAAATCTGGTACAGCTCCAAGGCATGAGAATTACCACGAATGTCATAAAATAATACTAAGTTTTCAATGAATCGAACGGCCCATCCTGTAAACAAAGGTTTCTTCTGTTTTTTAATATAAATATGATTTAAATGTTGATTCAGACTCGAAGAAAGTTGGATGTCCTTGATAGGATTTTCTAAGGTATCATGGATTAAAATGAATTTGATCTCTTTTTGATTTAGTGTCTTAGCATGGCCATTTAAATTGAGCAGCTCTATTTGATCTTCCTCAGCCCCAATAATTAAACCTTGATCAACATCGCATTTTTCATCAATAAATGTGTATATCTGTACTCCTGAGGCATTCCTTGCTAGGAATACCACAGATAGAAATAAGAATAGTTGGCGAATCAAAAAAGGCAAGTTTTTCATGTTGAAGGCTATATCTCCGACCTAAAAAGAAGTTGAGGAAGAGTTAAGGTGCTTGGAGAGCTATTGGGAACAGAAATCGTGGTAGAAATGTGTACATTGTGATAGTAGGTTCCATTGTCTTGAGCCTTAATTTTTAAAGCAAGTTGCAGCTCCGGTTCAACCTGACTTTTTAATGCCAAAACAAAAGATAAACTCTGAGAATCGTAACTAGACGATCCGCACTCCTCAATTTTTCTTTGTATGTCTATCTTACTCGGCAAAAGCTTAATGTTTAACGTTTCTGGACGACTCGGATCAAAACTCACCTGAGAAATATCAAATGGGAGAGTGATCTTGCAGGAGCGAGTGAATTTGCGATCACCAACGGCTTGACCTGGACCAGTTGGGATCTGATCTGCTTCACCGGAAGCCAAAGTAAAAAAGATTCTCTTTTCAAGAGTATTGAAGGAAAGCGAAAGTGCCTTTTCTCGCGCTTTCCATTTCTCAAATCCCCGACCCGAACGCTCTTCTTGGCTATTGACTAAAGCATCAGGGCGGTCAGAATTTTGAGTCGGGGGATAGGGGAATCGGTTTAAGAAGGTATTTGTAAGATCGACACTTGCGACATCTTTTTTAAGAAAAAGATCATTGCCTAGATTTAACAGGGCGTGCGGTTTGCGTTTGTTGTAAGTGGTTGGCGTTTCGTTTCGATAAATGTACTGATTTGTATAATTAATAAGACGCCATTGAAGAACTTCGATGTTGCCGTGATAGTCTTGATCTAAATCACAGGCGCGAACCAAAAGTCCCTGTATTTTTTCGGCTGACAGATACTGAAATAAGGAATGAGAGTTCTGGGATTTGTAGGTCGCCGATGTCGTTTTTTTCGTGTGGTAATAACCTGATATGAGATACCTGGCATACGGATAATCCTTTTGGGTCTGAGCTACGTCCCATCGGTATCTTCGGCCTTTTACAGGTCTTTGAACCTCAATGGCCTCATGAATGATCCCTTGCTTAGAGGTGTTGCATTGAAATTCCAATTGCGAGGCTTGTCCACGCTGGGGATGGCTGTCTGTCAGAGCCTGAGTGTCGATTTTCTCTTCTTGAATATCGATACGCCGGCCATCAATTAAAAGATAGATATCGTTGTCGCTATAATAAACTATTGAGGCTGTCTTTGAAGATCTCTGAGTCGCTGATGAAATTGTGCCATCAGGTTGAATGGAAAATTGCAGTTGACCATTTTTATAATATTCGCCAGCAACCGAATTAATAAAGTCGGTCGTTACATCTCTTCCTGCTACATCTTTTTCAGGGTTATCACCACAATGTGGAAGGGAAGCGAAAACAGCACTCACTAAAATCAGTTGTCCCCATTGTTTCCATTTACGGTCCATACATTTCCTCGTTTTTCTTCGCTTTTATGCAAGACTGGGACCGTCAAAAGTTCGGCCGTATAAGAAGAACGATCTGGTAAAGCACTGAATTAAAAAGACTTTTTTATCTCGACGTGAGGTCCTCAAAAAAGCTTTACGATGTTGCTGTCAAATGGCCCATTTGGGCACTGCCTATTTCCGTCACAATTCAATAGAAGTGAAACCCAACAATTAGTTATATTCACCTAGGAAAGTTTAGTTCTCCGGACTCGATTTTTGCGATCATGTCTGTGTATCCGCCAATGAATTGGTCATTAACAAATATTTGAGGGAGAGTCATGAAGCCTGTTTTCAACTTTAGCGCTTCGATCTTGTCAAAATCATTTCCTAAGTTAATTTCAGTGTATGCTATGGAATGGGTTTCGAAATACTGCTTAGCCCGAACGCAGTAAGGACAGACATTTTTGGTATAAATTGTGACCATTTTAACCCTCCAATCCGAAGCGTTTATCATTGAGGCTTCAAAGATACAAGTTTTCCGCAATAAAAGGGCGGAATTTAGCCGAAGTAGGAGTGGACTCAACGGTTTTTGCCGAGAGCGGCCCTATGAAATCCGAATCTGCCAATGATAATTCGATTGTAAGTATCTGAAGCTTGGGAGTATATTTTAATTAACTTATTTTGATACCTCGGAACCTAGTGTTTGGATACGAGTGGGCAAAGGCAAAAATGCGCGATCGGAGCAAAAACTTTTTTATTCAGTCCCCGCCGGACTACACAAGTTGTGGTCCCACGAGTCTCCATTCCGTATATGAGTATTTAGGGAAAAACTCAACTCTCGAAGAAGTGAAAAGCCGGATTCATCAATTCGATGAAGGTGGGGGCACTTTAGGAGTTGTCTTAGGGATCGATGCCCTTAAAGAAAATTTAGAAGTGACTCTCTATTCCTACAATATAAACATATTTGACCCTTCATGGTTTGGTCTGAAAGAGGAAGTGATAGTCAAAAATCTAAAAATGCGTCTGTATGACAGAATCAATACAGATAAAGAACGACTCGCCTTATCTTATTACATTCAATTTTTAGAAGCTGGTGGACAACTGTGTTTTGAAGATCTCAGTAAAGATCTTTTAAAACGGCTCTTGGAACAGGGAGGTCCGATCTTGTCTGGACTCAGTGCCACTTGGCTGTATCGAAGTGCTCGGGAGGACTCGGTCACCAATGAGTATGATGATATTAAAGGAGATCCAGCAGGTCATTTTGTTGTGATTTATGATTACAATTCGCAAAGCGATCATGTTGAAGTAGCCGATCCCTATCTTCCCAACCCATTTAGTGGCACGAACTATTATAGTGTCACTGTGAACCGATTATTTACATCCATCTTACTCGGGATATCATCCTTCGATGGCAACTTATTGGTGATTCGAGAAAAAAAGGAACAATGAAAAATATAGTCGTCTTAGATGAAAAGATAAAAGAAAAAATCAATTCCGATAAGTTTGAAGTTATGACCCCCATGCAATATATTTTGCATTCTGAAGGTGAAGGGCGGTTTGCCGTTTACAATATGTCTTCGAAGTTGGGCTATCAGGATAGTGGGTACTATGTATCTCTTTTAGCTAGAGCCCGAAATGATAAGATCTACCCTTCTCCTAGAATCATTCAAGACCTAAAAGATAAGCGCATTCGAAAAATTATATCTGATTACTTAGACGATCTTTTTCAGACTAAATTCAAAGCCATTAAAGGGGATGAGTTTGTATTGACTTCTGTTCTTGGAAAGAATGTGTCGGATAAATATAACGTGATCTGTTGGGAGTTTTTTAGAATACTTCAGGCACCGCTTTTTAAAATCTTTTTTAAAAAAGGAAAGAAGTGGAACATTGAAAAAATTAAGATTGTCTCACCAGATGCATTGTCCCCTGTTTTGTTTGACTATTTTTGCTTTAGACTAAATGAGTACTTTGAAAATTATACTGTTTTTAAAAAGGCAAAAAGTAAGTTTCGGTATGATCTAGCAATCCTTCATAATAGCCAAGAACCAATGCCTCCTAGTAATGAAAAGGCACTTGAGAAGTTTATTAAGGCCGCTAAGAAATTAGAAATAAGAGCCGATCTTGTGGAGTATAAAGATCGCATTAACATTCCTGAGTTTGATGCTCTTTTTATAAGAGAAACGACATTTGTCACCCATCATACATATAGATTGGCTCGATGGGCTGAATCGGAACGTCTTTTTGTCATTGATAGTGCCGACTCCATTTTAAAGTGCAGCAATAAAATTTATCTGGAACAGATGCTGTCGCAGCACAATATTGCCAAACCAAAGTCGCTAGTTGTAGATCGAAGTTTGTTAAGTAAGAATATCGAAAAGTTAAATTTCCCATGTATTTTAAAAAAACCTGACAGTGCCTTTTCTCTGGGTGTTTTTAAGGTTTCTTCTCCGAAAGAGTTACTCAATTTGTCAGATAAGTTGTTTAAAGATACAGAGCTACTTTTAATTCAGGAATTCTTAAAGACGGACTTTGATTGGCGTGTAGGTGTTCTGGGTGGAGAGGTCATTTTCGTGTGCAAGTACTATATGGCTAATAATCATTGGCAAATTATAGATAATGAGAGCAATGGCAAAGACAAAGAAGGTGAACATGAAAGTGTTCCTGTTGCTGAGGCCGATCCCAAGCTGATTCGATTTGCTTTACATGCAACGAACAAAATCGGTAATGGACTCTACGGTGTCGATATTAAGCAGAAAGGTGACAAGTACTATTTAATTGAGATCAATGACAATCCCAATATCGATGCCGGTGTTGAAGATGAGATTCTAGGTGAAGATCTGTATCTAAAGATCATGAATTATTTTTTAAATGGAATTCAAAAGTATAAAGGTGTTTTAAATGACTGATTCCTATTCTTTAATGTCTCACTACGGAATTGAATCTGAGTATATGATTGTCGATAAGACCTCGTTTAAGGTTAATCCCATTGCTGATGTGATCTTAACGGAGCTTAATGGGGGAGTTTTAGCGAGTGAGGTAGAGTGTGGCCCCGTTTCTTGGTCTAATGAGCTGGTCAATCATGTATTAGAGATTAAATTTAGTCGCCCCTCTCCGACGGTACTTAACTGGGATGAAGAGTTCAATAGGTCCATACGTTCTATGAATCAGAGGCTGGAAAAGCACAATTCCGTGCTTCTGCCGACGGCGATGCATCCTAGCATGATTCCTGAGTCAGAAACTGTTCTTTGGAAGCATGGACAAAAAGAGATATACAATACTTATGATAGGATTTTTGGATGTAAAGGCCATGGCTGGTCGAATTTGCAATCCGTACATATAAATTTGTCTTTTGGATCAGAGGCCGAGTTTGTCAAATTGCACACTGCAATTCGCGGAGTGCTGCCGATTATCCCTTTTTTGGCAGCGAGTTCTCCTTTTTGCGAGGGGAGAGTGGGAAAGAGTCTTGATACTAGGCTAGAGTTTTACGAAAAAAATCAGAAAAAGATTCCTTTAATTGTTGGAGATGTGATTCCTGAGCAAGTTGATAGCTTTTCCGACTATAACAAGATTTATGAAAGCATTTATGCCGCCGTAAAGCCGTTTGATCCTGAAGGGATTATTCAGGAGCCCTGGGTGAATTCAAGGGGCGCTATACCGAAATTTGAGTACGGTGCGATAGAAATACGAATTATGGACATTCAAGAGTCCTCTTATATGGATTTCTGTTTGATTCATTTTTTTACCTGTTTGATCAGAAGATTGGTATTAGATAGCGGGGCCCTTAAGCTTATCATGCAGACCGACAGTAAATATTTAAAAGAGATTTATCTGCAAAGTCGTGCGGAAACTCCTCAACCTCTGCCTAAAGACTATTTAAGAATCTTTAATGTCGATTTTATAAGCTTAGGGCATAAGGAATTTTGTCTTCAACTTTTTGATGTGTGTCGTTCAGAGATCCCAGAAAGGTATCACCAAGGACTACGGGTTATCTTAGAACAGGGAAGTCTCTCTCGAAGGCTGTTGCAGTCGACGACGGATATTTCTTCAACCTACCGTACTCTAATGGATACTCTTTCTAGGAACGCTTATTATGAGCCAATACTTGATTAGTTGTGAGCATGGGGGAAATAAAATCCCTTTGCGGTTTCGGGGTCAGGTGCGTATTCCAAAAATTGTTTTGGAAAGTCATCGAGGCTTGGATATTGGAGCCTTAAATATAGCAAAATATCTGGCAAAAGAGTCCGGAATTCCGTTGATTTATAATGATATGACTCGTCTTTTGATTGATTTTAATCGCTCTTTTAAAAATCCAAATTTATTTAGCGAGTACTCCTTTTGTTTAACTGATGATCAAAAAAAAATATTAGAAAAGAGATATTCAGACTATCGAAAAAGGGTTAGAGAATTTATTGACCTTCATAAAAAGGTAATTCATCTTTCGATTCATTCTTTTACACCCGTGTTCAATGGTGACATTCGAAATGCTGAAGTGGGTCTTTTGTATGATCCTTCCCGATCTTTAGAGAAGAAATATAGCGACAAACTATATAACACATTTATTGTTCATGGACTTAAAGTGCGCAGGAATTATCCTTACAAAGGGACTTCCGATGGATTGACAACATCACTACGTAAAGAATTTGGCTCTTCTTATGTTGGTATTGAAATCGAGTTTAACCAAAAACTAGTTGGTCGACAAAAGTTAACGAACGAAATAAAAGACGTACTTCAGGACGTCGTAGCTATATTTTAGCTTTAAAAGTTTTAATCCACTTTTGCCAATACTTTATGGTTTCGGAATCTTTACTAGAGGACTTGTCAGGATCGATATCGGGACCCTTTCTATTTCGTGTTTTTAAAATCTCAATGAGTCGATTTTGAACCAAAGGATGAGAGGTCTTACTGAGCGCCTGTGCGGCTATTAAGACTGTTTCATCGCTCGGATGGCGGCGCAAATGCTGGATCGCTTGCAATTTTACTTCTCGTCGATCTTCGTCAGCGACAAGAAGAGATTGAAGTGCCCGCTTGAGTGATCGACTCCAGTGGGAACTGATATCGTCAAGCGCCTGGAGTCGCTCTTCTTCACTTCTTTTTGGATCTTGAAAGATGAGTATGAGTTGGCCGTTGCGATCTTGCCAGCTATCAAAAGTCATGTTCTCAAAAACTTGAAATTGATTGGAAGAAATCAGATAAGGTTGGCTGGGAAGTTGAACAGCCCATAGAGAAGGGGCTATTGAATAAAATAAATAGGTTTGTCCATCAATGTTTAAGGTCACAGGTTCTTTTTCTTTAACGAGAAACGGATGCAACCTGCCGGAGATCGCAATTTGCTCGAAAGACTGTCGTAATAGGTCAAAGTACTCCCAGTTCAGGATCAGTGCATCATTTTGGGAGAGCCACTCTCCTTTGGATTCTTTTAGACTAATTTTTACAGATGGCGGAAGTAAGACGTCCACCTGTTTTTTAAATGAAATTTTAAAGGATTCATTATCGTAAAACCAGCTTCGATGAAAGGGGAGGTAACTCAGTCCCGCTCCATCAACGGTACCACAATTCTTTCCGTCAGTAATCAATTGTTTGTCTAAATAGATGCTCCGTAAAATTGACGACTTTCCCTTGATAACTCGTTTCACTAAAAAGTCGGATTTGTTATTATCTAACTTAGGGCATTCTTCAATCAATTCTGTTTGAAATAATGGATCGATGAGCTCAAGTGGCTTCATAGAGACTTTTTTAGATTGAATAACTGCTGAATTATTACTTACAGCGACGGTAAACTGATCGAAAGGAGATTTAATATTTAGTGAATAGCGATCAGCGGCTTGAGAAGAAGAGGCAGAGACGACCATAAAAAAGAAAGCGATAAAGAGCGTCTTAAAATAGAGATGCATTTTTTTTGATTTTGCAAATGTCATGTCACGCATCAGTAATCCCTCCGGACATCGTCTGAAAAAAATGGGAAGTGGGATGTCTCATAATTAGAATTTTAGCAACTTTCCTTGAGGTATCCAACATATCCCACCACTTTTTTTAAGTTTGTCTCGTATTGAAATCGATAGAAACGAAATTTTGCCAATAGCCCACTTCATGCTCAATCAGTCTTCGCCGAAAGGACAGCCATAAATGTCTGCACCGCAGCTGCGGAACTGCGCATGAAGTGGGCTATTGGCAAAGTTTCGTTCCTATCGATTTCCGAGGCATGTATAGAAATAAAGTCGAAACGTGTTTTGAAGTTGGGATGGTCTGGGGTGGGTGCCTTCCGAGCAGGAGCAAATGGAACGAATAGCAGCTATCGTTCTTTGCCAGTGGATACTTCTGTTTGCTATAATTAGGCTATGTTAAGAGGAGTTGTTCTCATATTTGGTGTTTTCGTCTCATCATGTACATCTTATTTTGATGATAAGTTGGTCCAGGTTGGGGACTCCGTGATTCGCGAAAGCGAGGTCGAAACCTTGATCTCGCTTCATAAGTATCTTAATGAAAAACTGACGTCAGAAGCTTCTCTGAAAAAACTCATAGAAACCGAACTCAATTTACAAATTCTAAAAAAGTATGGAATGGAGGTAAATGAGGACTATGTCGAGAAGCACCCTGAGGAGTTACAGCAGGCTAGTCGTTTGTCTTTGGATAAAGTTCAGCAGATAAGGGCTTTTGTTGGGGAAAGAGACTTCGTCCGATACTTTGCCATTCCTCGTTTAGCAACGCACCTTCTTTACCAAAAGATCTATTTATCTCGTCAGGATTTGCACCATCAAAGCTTTACCGAAGTTCGCAAGTTTCGTCATCAAATTGAGCAAAATAGATTAAAATCATTTGCTTTAAAACATGGCAAGACGGTGTTCAACTTGAGAATCGATCGGGATAACATCATTCACTGGAAAAAGGTCTTTCCTGGTAAGAGGCGAAAGCCTGTGCTTACAAAGGGCAGTTCGGTGGAAAGCCTGCTCTGGAAGTCACGAGCGTCAGAGCTGCCAATGGGTCGTATAGCAGGTAAGACTTATGATATGGGTCCATCTTGGGCATTGGTTAAAAAAATTCCTAATGTCGAAAGAGAGGACCATCTGCATGCCGTGGTCGTTTTTTTCAGCAAGGTTCCTTTTAAAAAATGGTTGGCTAAACTGCATGGTCAGATAACCGTCGTAGACCTTCAAAAAAAAGAATTTAAGGAGAACTGATAGCTATAAAAAAAGTCCAATGAGATGGGTTTTGATTTTCTCTTTTTCTTTAGGATTCGTTAGGCTGCGATCGTAAGCCTTCTTTTTGATGTGGTCGAGCCGCATTTGACTGGAAAGGGCGCCAAAAAACAAACTGGCTAAAATAAATGGGTCTCTCTCACCAACTATAATTTTATTCTCCTGCGCCGTCTGAAAAAATTGAATGGTAAGGTCAAATATTCTAAGAAACGTTTTTTTAAAGACTTCTTCTGCAGGAGAATGAATTCGATCGTACTCGCGAACGACTATCAATCCCGTATCACGATCTTCTAAAAAGAGTGAAAACAAATTATCAATAAGTAGGCCCAAGCGAATTTTAAAGTCTTCTTCGGAAGACGGAGGTGTGAGGATCTCTTGGGCAAATGCGAGTCGTTTTTCACCAATTTCTCGAAGGCACTCTCTGTAAAGTCCTTCCTTGCCTTCAAAGTAATAGCTGATCATGCTGGAGTTCATTTGCGCGGCCTTGGCGATATCGCGAATCGAAGTTCCTGATAGGCCCTTCTGTGCGAAGAGTTTTTTTCCAGCAAGAATCAACTTTTCTCGAGCACCAAGGGGGCTGCTCTTTTTAGACTTTGCGCGAGGTGTCTTCGTTTGAGAAGGTTTTGTCTCTTTATTTTCCTTTAAAGTCCGACTTTGAGCCATAATGATAAAGTATTAATCAAAAATTCAAAAAAATCAATCAAATGATTGAATGTGTCTCATTCCTTTATTAATATCAAGAGGATAACAGAACCGTGCTTTCATGAGAAAGGATGAATCAATGGAACAGTTGTATGGAATTGCCGAGTATTATCCTGAAGCCACCTGTGTGGGTGTGGCATTGGGAGTTTTGTTTTTAGCTTATTTAGGAGTGCCTTTTTTAGTTTGGGCCATAGGTATACAGGTTGCCTTGTGGATCATGGGAGCGCCCTATTCAGTGATGGCCGGTGTGGCCATTGTTTCGTTAATTGGTGTGGTTCCTCCAATAAGGCAATGGGTTTTGTCTAAACCTATTATGAACACGATGAAGGCCTTAAAGGTCATTCCGGTCATTTCAGAAACAGAAAGAACAGCGTTAGAAGCTGGTGTTGTTTGGGTGGAAAAGGATCTTTTTTCTGGAAAGCCTAACTTCAAACATATGATGCAGGAACCTTATCCAGAGTTGACGGACGAAGAGAAAGCTTTCATTGAAGGTCCTTGCCAAGAGCTATGTGGAATGCTCGACGATTGGAAGATTCACAAGAACCGAGATTTGAGCAAAGAGTCTTTCGAATTTATGAAGAAGAATAAATTTTTTGGGCTGATCATTCCAAAAGAGTATGGCGGATTGGAGTTTTCCGCTGCGGCGAACTCTGAAGTGGTGCAAATGATCGCGACACGTTCAACGACGGGGGCGATCACAGTAATGGTTCCCAATTCTTTAGGGCCAGCGGAACTCCTCACCCATTACGGCACAGAGGCTCAAAAGAAAAGGTATTTGCCAAGACTGGCCGTGGGTGATGAAGTCCCTTGTTTTGCTTTGACGGAACCACAAGCGGGAAGTGATGCCGGATCTATCACTTCCTCCGGAGTGGTCTTTAAAAATGATGCCGGAGAATTGTGTGTCCGTCTTAATTGGAACAAACGATGGATCACATTGGCCGCTATATCCACGCTTTTGGGTATGGCCTTTAAGCTGCGTGATCCAGAAAATTTGCTAGGGCAAGGTGAAGATTTGGGAATCACTTGTGCGCTAGTGCCCTCTCACTATGAGGGAGTGGTGATTGGACGTCGTCATGATCCCCTCGGTGTGCCATTTTACAATTGTCCGACTCAAGGTCGTGATGTGGTGATTAAGATTGAAGACGATGTCATCGGTGGCATGGGTGGTGTTGGTAAAGGTTGGGGCATGCTGATGGAGTCTTTAGGAGCGGGTCGAGGGATCTCTCTTCCGGCTTCGGCCGCGGGTGGATTAAAGCTCACGTCCCGCATTGTTACCAACCACGCGATGATACGAAAGCAATTTGGTCTGCCGATTGGTAAGTTCGAAGGAGTGGAAGAGCCTTTGGCTCGTATCGTCGGTTCGAACTACTACGTAGAGGCATTAAGAAAATTTACATTGAGCCCACTGAATCAGGGAATCAAACCTCCAATTGTGACCGCTATGGCCAAGTACAATGCAACCGAAATTGGGCGACACGGAGTCAATGATGGTATGGACATTCTTGGTGGATCAGGGATTTCTTTAGGTCCAAAGAATTTGCTAGGTCAAGTGTATATGGGAATCCCCATCGGAATTACCGTTGAGGGGGCTAATATTTTAACTCGAACTTTGATGGTTTTTGGTCAAGGAGCTTTGAGGGCTCACCCCTTTGCTTTTGATGAAGTGAATGCTGTTGAAAGAGGGGATTTGTCGAAATTCGATAAGGCTTTTTGGGGTCATATTGGGCACGTGGTTCGAAACACGGCTCGTTCGATTGTACTTAGTTTGACTCGAGGGCACTTGGCTTCGCGAGGGTTAGGGGGACCGAGTGCGCGCTATTTTCAAAAGCTATCATGGGCATCGGCTTCTTTTGCAATTATGGCCGATTTAGCGATGGGATTTTTAGGTGGAAAACTAAAGGTCAAAGAAAAATTAACGGGCCGTTTTGCCGATATCTTTTCCTATCTCTATATTGGAGCGGCGGTGCTTCGTCGATTTGAGGCGGATGGGCGTCGCAAAGAAGATCTTCCGTACTTGCATTATTCAATGGCTGTGGTCCTGCAAAAGATTCAAGAGAGTTTCGAAGGACTATTCGCTAACTTTGAAGCCCCCTTGTTGAATTGGTTTTTTAGAGGACCACTTTACTGTTGGGCTCGGTTAAACGGTCTCGGCAAAGGACCTTCGGATGCCTTGGCGCATGAAATGGTGAAATTAGCGCTTACAGATAGTGAGCAGAGAGACCGGATGCATGTAGGCTTATATTATCCCAAAGACATGAGTGAATCATTAGCGCACCAAGAAGCGACTTTTAAAGCAGTTACGGGAGCTGAAGATGTGGTTCGAAAAGTGAAAAAAGCCGTCAAAGCCAAAGTCGTTCCGCGCATTAAAGGGAACATGAAAGCCATGGCTGAAAAAGCAATGGAAGCAGGAGTGATCACTCAGGCAGAACTTGATCTTATCGAAGAATCCGAAAAACTTCGTTGGGAATCTATCCAAGTCGACGACTTCGACAACAAAGAATTTAGTGTCATCCCTTATTAAAAAGGTGCCTGACACTTTTTCCAGTCCCTACCGCGTCAGTTTGTAAGCGGTAGGAGGCTGGCAATAAAAAGGAGTCGTTTGTAGTTACTATTGAACTTTATCGAAGGCACGTGGAAGTGAGTATTTCCAGAAAAAGTCCTGCATATCCCAAAATATGTGATTAAACCCAAGAGAGGCCATCTCTGAATAGGCTTTCATGCGGTCCCATCCTTGAAAGTGAATTCTATAAAGACCCATAACAATTCCTGTTCGGTCTTTTCCATGATGACAGTGAATGTAGACCCCTCCAAGTTGGGAGGCTTGTTGAATTTGTAAAAGCATTTGTTTAATCGTCCGCGGATTTGGTTTATCCCAAGGGCTCATGGGATAACTCATAAGAACAATTCCTCGTTTATCCAGTTCTTGTTTTTCCCACTGGATTTCACGGTAGTCATCGCGCAAATTAAAAACATATTTGACGCCAAGCTCTTGGAGACGATCATAGTCCATTTTATTTTCAGGTTGGCTTCCTCGAAAAATAGTTTGATCGACCTGTACGAAACGCAGAATTTCTGCACTTGCAGAAAGTGTAGAAAAAATAAGAACCAAAGTTATAAAAAAACTACGCCACAGACTCTTCATGAATT